>NZ_JBIUWQ010000072.1:0-28710 GCF_044743525.1 Pseudomonas sp. NPDC087598
ACACAGGTCATCTCCTTCGCGATGAGCAATGTGTCTATTAAAAAGTGTCCACCATGTGTCCGAACACCTGTCCACCATGTGTCCGGTACATACAGCTGGGGAGAGGGCTGGGGTGAGGGGGTACGATTTCATGCCCTACAAAAAAGCCCGGGCTCATCGCTGATCCCGGGCTTCTTCACATCCGCCAAAAACTTACTCGGCGAGGATCTGACCCACGGTCGGGTCCTTGAACAGACGCGTCAGCGCATCGCTCAATACATCGCTGACCAGCTTGGTGTTGGTTTCCTGGTTCGGCGCCATGCCGAAACGCTGGTCCAGCGAAGCACCGTAACGGCCGCTGTAGCGACGGTTGGCGTTCTGCACGTCGGAGCGGAAGGTCGCGCCGATGGTGGCTTCAGTCACGTACATGCCTTCTTTGGGCGACTGATATTTCAGCTCGGCCAGGGTCACGGTCAGTTGCGGTGCGTTTGGCGCGTTGTTGGTCGGGGTGAAACCGAGCAGGCGTACGGCCGCTTCAGCCTGAGCCTGCAGCTTCGGCAGGATCTGCTCGCGCTGCACGGTGATGGCGCTGGTTTCCGGGTACAGACCGCCACGGGTGCCGAGGGTTGGCGACGGACGACCGTCAACCACACGCACCACGACTGGCTGGCCACGGCCAACCGGTGCCAACTGGGTGGTCAGCTTCGGCTCCGGGCTCAGTTGTTGCGGGCTGTGGGCGCAGCCGGCCAGGGTCAAACCGGCCACAGTGATCAAACCGAACAACAGGCGTTGCAACATGCTCTTCTCTCCAGAATCAGGCACAAACAGGCCGGCAGTATAGCGGTGGGCCACTGCAGCTCACCAGCATCGCGCGGTGAATACTGAAATGTCTGACAAACCCCGTCGAAAGCGGTTCCTGTCACAGATTCTTCACCGCCCATACACCTTGACGTCACGGGCCTTCGGCAACCTTCAAATCAGCCCTCCAACAGGTACTCGGCCATGCGTTATCTGATCTCGTTGTTTGCTCCACGTCCGCTGCACCGCAGCTTTGCCCTGCTCGACCGCAACGGCCTCTGCCAGGCATTCAAGCAGTGCAGCCTGCAACCGATGGGCGATGGCTGGGTAGAAATCGAAGAAATTCGCCTGCACTGGTTGAACCAGCCGCTGCCCGCCAGCGCCCGGGTCATACCGCGACAAATGCGCGCACGGCCACAAGTGCAGTTGAGCATCTGACCGGATGCCTAATAAAAGTCATTAAACACGAGCAACTCCGCGCATTTCTTCGATACAATCTCCCCCCGATTATAAGGACGTCTCCTGATCGGGCCCCGCAACAGCGTCAATGCGCTTGCATTGACATCAAAATCGCCCACAGAGAGCCGCCCACACAGATCGAGTGAAGTTGGCGCGCTTGCCTGTTCTTCCGGCAAAAACCCACTTTTCGCGAATCTGCAGAGCTGTCATGACGCTCGGTCACTGAGCTGTTTTGCCCTTGCGGGCACGGTGCCAGGTTTCGACAGCCCTTTTTGAGGTTCACGTCTTCAAAAGAGCGTGAAAAAAACGGGTTTTCACAACTTCACAAGAGTGTGGCGAGCAAATGAATAGTTTTGCGTCTGAACATGCACCATTAGCGTCTGGAACAGCCCAACGACACAGGACCGGGTATACCTCGAATATCGGAGCCTGAAGCCTGTCCGCTACGGATTTGGTTGCACACAAACGGATGTCTCGACCATAAGTCGAATTGCCAGCCTTGCGCAGAAATGAGTTCATTGAACCCTTGAAGCCAGGCCGCCTGCATCCGTCGAAGTTGCGAAAAATTGCGAAGATTCGGACATGGCGAACCTGACCACCGTTACCTGGGGCACCACTGACTCGCCCCGGAACGCCTGGCAGCCATGCCGACAATTTGGTGCTGCAGATTTTGGAGACGCGTTAAATGGCGCATAACGAAGCAGTCGACGTAGTACTGGTTGGGGCCGGCATCATGAGTGCCACCCTTGCCGTGCTGCTCAAAGAGCTCGACCCCGCGATCAAGCTGGAAGTCGTCGAGCTGATGGATTCCGGTGCTGCGGAGAGTTCCAACCCGTGGAACAACGCCGGTACCGGTCACGCCGGCCTGTGCGAGCTGAACTACACGCCGCAGGCTGCCGACGGCACCGTCGACATCAAGAAAGCCGTGCACATCAACACCCAGTTCGAAGTGTCCAAGCAGTTCTGGTCGTATCTGACCAAGAAAGGCACCTTCGGCTCGTGCAAATCCTTCATCAGCCCGGTGCCGCACCTGAGTTTCGTGCAGGGCGACAAAGGTGTGTCGTTCCTCAAGGAACGTTTCGACGTGTTGAGCAAGCACCACGCTTTCTCCGACATGGAATACACCGAAGACAAGACCAAGATGGCCGAGTGGATGCCGCTGATGATGCCGGGCCGCTCGCCGGACGAAGTGCTCGCCGCGACCCGCGTGATGAACGGCACCGACGTCAATTTCGGCGCCCTGACCAATCAGCTGCTCAAGCACCTGACCAGCGCACCCGATGCCCAGGTCAAGTACTGCAAACGCGTGACGGGCCTCAAGCGTAATGGCGCCGGCTGGACCGTCAGCATCAAGGACGTCAACAGCGGCAGCACCCGTGAAGTCGACGCCAAATTCGTCTTCCTCGGCGCGGGCGGCGCGGCGTTGCCACTGCTGCAAGCTTCGGGCATCGAAGAAAGCAAAGGCTTCGGCGGCTTCCCGATCAGCGGCCAGTGGCTGCGTTGCGACAACCCGGAAGTGGTCAAGCATCACCAGGCCAAGGTTTACAGCCAGGCTGCCGTGGGTTCGCCACCGATGTCGGTGCCGCACCTCGACACCCGCGTAGTCGACGGCAAGAAATCCCTGCTGTTCGGGCCATACGCCGGTTTCACCACCAAGTTCCTCAAACACGGCTCCTTCATGGACCTGCCGATGTCGGTTCGCGCCGGCAACATCGGGCCAATGCTGGCAGTGGCGAAAAACAACATGGACCTGACCAAATACCTGGTCAGCGAAGTGATGCAATCGATGGAGCAGCGTCTGGACTCCCTGCGCCGCTTCTACCCTGAGGCGAAAGCCGAAGACTGGCGCCTGGAAGTGGCCGGCCAACGGGTACAGATCATCAAGAAAGACCCGAAAAAGGGCGGCATCCTGCAGTTCGGTACCGAACTGGTGGCAGCGAAGGACGGCTCCCTCGCCGCCCTGCTCGGCGCTTCGCCAGGTGCCTCGGTGACGGTTTCGATCATGCTGGAACTGATCGAGAAGTGCTTCCCGGGCAAGGCCAAGGGTGAGTGGGCTGGCAAGCTGGCGGAAATCTTCCCGGCCCGTGAAAAGGTTCTGGAAACCGATGCTGCGCTGTATCGCAAGATCAATACGCAGAACAACATCGCGCTGGAACTGGTTGAAGAAAGCAGCGAGACCCCAAGCTTCGCTTGATCTTGCGGCATAAAAAACGCCCCGTACTCAGTGAGTGCGGGGCGTTTTTTTATGGCCAGGACTTAGTTGAACCACCGACCACTGTGGCGAGGGAGCTTGCTCCCGCTTGAGTGCGCAGCGCTCACAAGATTTTGGGGCCGCTGCGCAGCCCAGCGGGAGCAAGCTCCCTCGCCACAGGGATCACTCAGGGATCAGGTGCGGGACTTTTCGATCAGCTCGATGTATTCGGGGGCGTTGCGCTGATCGGCGATCAGATCAACGAAGGTCTTGCCCTGCTCGTCCTTGCCATCAACGTCGTAGCCGGCTTCAACGAAGAAGCCCAGGAAGCGCTCGAAATCGTCGATGCGCAGGCCACGGTAGGCCTTGATCAGTTTGTGCAGCGACGGCGAAGTGGCGTCGACCGGTTCAAAATCGAGGAACAGCTTGATCTGCTCATCGCCGATCTCGTCACCAATCACCTGTTTCTTATCTTTACGCATTGCCGACTCCAGCTCGCAGACATTACACGGGGCGGGCAGTTTACCCCTGCCCTGCCGCCGGGCTCAACGCGCGCGCACGCTGCCGGTGTGCAAATCGGCCCAGATATGGCCGTTGGCGTAACTGAGGAACTGCACATACACGGTGTCATTGCGCAGCAGATCGATGATCACCCGGTACTGTGCCTGTGGATAAAACAGCGTCAGGGTTTTGCTCCTGTCGTCATAAACCGGCTTTTTCAGGCTTTTGCTTTCGCCGTCGAAATTGACCAGCACTTGGGTGATCGTCGCGCCTTTGCTCAGGGATTTGCCCTTGAGGCGGATGATCAGCGGCGAGGTGACAGGGATCGGTTGCTGATTGGACTGGCGTTGCGCGCCGACCACCACTGAATAGTCGGTGATCTGCAGCAGTTGTTGCTGTTCGGGTTCGGCATCACGCACGGTCAGATCGTCCGGCGGCAGGAATTGGCTGTGCATCGGGGCGGCGGCCAAGGGCAGGCTGAGGGTCAGCAACAGGAAGGCAAAGCTGCGGATCAAACGGCTCATGACAGGCTCCGGAGGGCGGGGCCGAGCACTCTAGCATGGGTGTACGAAACGGATCAGCCCACACAAAACAACTGTGGGAGCGAGCCTGCTCGCGAAAGCGGTGTGTCAGTTTTCAATGATGCTGACTGACACAACGTCTTCGCGAGCAGGCTCGCTCCCACAGGGGGCAATACCAGGTTCTTACATGCCTTTAACGGCAAAGATCCCGTTGGCGTTGCGCCAGTAGCCTTTGTAGTCCATGCCGTAACCGAAGATGTATCGGTCAATGCAAGGCAGGCCGACGAAATCGGCTTTCAGGTCAGGACGCGCCTTGCGGTCGTGATCCTTGTCGATCAGCACGGCGGTGTGCACTTTGCGCGCGCCGGCGTGTTTGCAGAAGTCGATGATCGCGCCCAGGGTGTGACCTTCATCGAGGATGTCGTCGATGATCAGCACGTCGCGGTCGATGAACGAGACTTCCGGCTTGGCTTTCCAGAACAGATCGCCGCCGCTGGTTTCATTGCGATAACGGGTCGCGTGCAGGTAGGAGGCTTCCAGCGGGAATTGCAGGTGAGTCAGCAGCTTGCCGGAGAAGATCAGGCCGCCGTTCATCACACAGAACACCACCGGGTTGCTGTCAGCCAGTTGTTCGTTGATTTGTGCACCGACGCGGGCGATGGCAGCCTCGACTTCAGCTTCGGTGTACAGGCAGTCAGCCTCTCGCATGACTTGACGGATATGCTCGAGATCAGCGGACATGGCGCTCTCCAGGGGGATGTTTTTCGGAAAAGCGGGCAAAGGTACGCATCCCGCGAGGTCGAATCAAGCCTTAATGGACTAACGTACTCAATGTCCTATAGGACATCACCCTCGGATAGATTAATCTAGGCCGGTTTTTTTGCCCGCCGCCGGAGTTTTTCCATGCCCATCCTCGAGATCCGCCACCCGCTGATCCGCCATAAACTCGGCCTGATGCGCCGCGCTGACATCAGCACCAAGAATTTCCGCGAGCTTGCTCAGGAAGTCGGCGCCCTGTTGACCTATGAAGCTACAAAAGATTTGCCGCTCGAATCCTACGATATCCCAGGCTGGTGCGGCACCGTGTCGGTCGAGAAAATCGCCGGCAAGAAGATCACCGTCGTGCCGATCCTGCGCGCCGGCATCGGCATGCTTGAAGGCGTGCTGAGCCTGATCCCGGGTGCCAAGGTTTCCGCTGTGGGTGTCGCCCGCAACGAAGAAACCCTGCAAGCCCACACCTATCTGGAAAAACTGGTTCCGGAAATCGACGAACGGTTGGCAATGATCATCGACCCGATGCTCGCCACCGGCAGCTCGATGGTCGCAACCATCGACCTGCTGAAAAAGGCTGGCTGCAAAGACATTCGCGCGATGGTGCTGGTTGCCGCGCCGGAAGGCATTGCTGCCGTCGAGAAGGCTCACCCGGACGTGACCATCTACACCGCGTCCATTGATGAGCGTTTGAACGAACACGGTTACATCATTCCTGGGCTTGGCGATGCGGGTGACAAGATCTTCGGCACCAAGCAGAAGGACGCGTGACCATGCAGCAAGAGTTCAACGATCCGCTCTGGCGCACGGTGCTGTCCGGCGCCCAGATGCTGTTCGTGGCTTTCGGCGCTTTGGTGCTGATGCCGCTGATCACGGGCCTGGACCCGAACGTGGCACTGTTTACCGCAGGTCTTGGGACGATTCTGTTCCAGATCGTCACCGGGCGTCAGGTGCCGGTGTTCCTTGCGTCGAGCTTCGCTTTCATCACTCCGATCATTCTCGCCAAGGGCCAGTTTGGCCTCGCCGCGACCATGGGCGGCGTGATGGCGGCCGGTTTTGTCTACACCTTCCTCGGCCTTGCCGTGAAGATCAAAGGCACCGGGTTCATTGACCGTCTGCTGCCGCCGGTGGTGATTGGTCCGGTGATCATTTCGATCGGCCTGGCCATGGCGCCGATTGCCGCGAACATGGCGATGGGCAAGGCGGGCGACGGTTCTGAACTGATCCACTACCAAACCGCAATGATGATCTCGATGCCGGCGCTGCTGACCACGTTGATCGTGGCGGTATTCGGCAAGGGCATCTTCCGCCTGGTGCCGATCATCTCGGGCGTACTGGTCGGTTTCGGCATGGCGTTCTATTTCGGCGTGGTCGATACCGCGAAGATTGCCGCTGCACCGTGGTTTGCGATCCCGCATTTCACCGCGCCGGAATTCAACTGGCAGGCGATTCTGTTCATCGTTCCGGTGGCACTGGCTCCGGCCATCGAGCACATCGGCGGCGTGATTGCCGTCGGCAGCGTGACCGGTCGCGATTACCTGAAGAAGCCGGGCCTGCACCGCACGTTGCTGGGTGACGGCATTGCCACCACCGCTGCCGGCCTGTTCGGTGGTCCGCCGAATACCACGTACGCCGAAGTGACTGGCGCCGTGATGCTGACCAAGAACTACAACCCGAAAATCATGACCTGGGCGGCGATCTTCGCCATCAGCCTGGCGTTCATCGGCAAGTTCGGCGCGCTGCTGCAAAGCATTCCGGTACCGGTGATGGGCGGGATTCTGTGCCTGTTGTTCGGTTCGATTGCGGCGGTGGGGATGAATACCCTGATCCGTCACAAGATCGATCTGGGCGAAGCACGCAATCTGGTGATCGTTTCGGTGACGCTGGTGTTCGGCATCGGCGGTGTGCTGGTCGGCACCGGCACTGGCCCGGACGACTTCGGCCTCAAAGGCATCGCGCTGTGCGCGGTGGTGGCGATTGCGCTGAACCTGATTCTGCCGGGCAATGATGGCTGGAAGAACAAGAAGGCGGATGAGCCGCTGATCTGATCAAGCTCCAGTTTTTTTGTTGTTTGTACAAATGTCATCGCGGGCAAGCCCGCTCCCACAGTGAATCTCCTGTGTACACAAACCTTGTGGCAACAGAGATCAAATGTGGGAGCGGGCTTGCCCGCGATGCTTTTGGCTTTTACAGGGCCAGCGGCGCTCGTTCACACAAGGTAGCCAACGCCTTCGCCCATTGCGGGTCGTCATTCAGGCACGGCACCAGCACCAACTCCTCGCCCCCCGCCTCGCGGAACTGCTCCTTGCCGCGATCACCGATCTCTTCCAGCGTCTCGATGCAATCGGCAACGAACGCCGGGCACATCACCAGAATCTTCTTCACGCCGCTTTTCGCCAGTTCATCCAGCCGCGCTTCGGTGTACGGTTCGATCCACTTCGCCTTGCCCAGACGCGACTGAAACGACACTGACCACTTGCCGTCCGGCAAACCCATACGCTCGGCGAACAGCTCCGCAGTGCGCAAGCATTGCGCGCGATAACAGGTGGCCAATACCGCCGGCGAAGCATTCTTGCAGCAGTCTTGATCCTTGAAGCAATGATTACCGGTGGGATCGAGCTTGGTCAGATGCCGTTCCGGCAAGCCATGGAAGCTCAGCAACAGGTGATCGTAATCCTGCTGCAAATGCGGCCTGGCACTGGCGACCAAGGCATCAAGGTATTCCGGCTGATCGTAGAACGGTTGCAGGATCGACAACTGCACATCGAGCTTCTTCGCGCGGATCACACGCTTGGCTTCTTCGATCACCGTGGTCGTCGTGCTATCGGCGAATTGCGGATAAAGCGGCGCCAGCGTGATGCGCTTGTGCCCCGCCGCGACCAGTTGCAACAGACGCGTTTCAATCGAAGGTTCGCCGTAACGCATCGCCAGCTCGACCGGGCCTTGCTTCCACTGCGCTTTCATCTGCTCTTGCAAGCGACGGCTGAGCACCACCAGCGGCGAGCCCTCCTCCCACCAGATCGACGCATAGGCATGCGCCGACTGCTCGGGGCGCTTGATCAGGATCAGCGAGACCAGCAGACGCCGCACCGGCCACGGCAGGTCGATCACGTATGGGTCCATCAGAAATTGGTTGAGGTAGCTGCGCACGTCGGCCACCGAGGTGGAGGCCGGAGAACCCAGGTTGACCAGAAGCAAGGCGTGATCGGTCATGCAACGTCCTATTTCAGAGGCGGCTGGAGAGATCATCCAGGGCCGCGCGTAAATCCGTGAACTGGAAAGTGAAACCCGCTTCCAGCAAGCGTGCCGGCGTGGCTCGTTGGCCGCCGAGCAACAACAAAGACAACTCGCCAAGGCCGACTTTCAACGCCAGTGTCGGCATCGGCATGAACGCCGGGCGGTGCAACACGCTGCCCAGCGTCTTGGCAAATTCGCGATTGCGCACCGGGTTTGGCGCGCACGCATTATAAGGACCACCGGCCTGATCGCGGTGCAGAAGAAAATCAATCAGGGCGATTTGATCGCTGATGTGAATCCACGGCATCCACTGGCGCCCATTGCCCAAAGGCCCGCCCAGCCCGAGTTTGAACGGCAGCAACAACCGCGACAAAAAGCCGCCCTCGGCCGACAGCACCAGCCCCGTGCGCACCAGCACCACACGGATCCCCATCGACTCGGCACGCAGGGCGGTTTCTTCCCAGGCGATGCACAACTGGCTGGCGAAATCGTCGATCACCGGCGGCGAATCTTCAGTCAGTTCACGCTCACCGCCGTCGCCGTACCAGCCAATCGCCGATCCCGAAATCAGCAACGACGGTTTCTGTGCCCGTGTTTCGAGCCAGGCCAACAGGGTCTCCGTCAGTTTGATACGGCTGCTCCACAACAGCGCTTTGCGCCGATGCGTCCACAGTCGATCGGCAATCGGCGCACCCGCCAGATTGATAATGGCGTCCACCGGCTCATCACCGAGGTCTTCCAGACGCGCAATACCGCGCACCTGAGCACCACAGATTTTGCCAACCTTTTCCGGGCTGCGGCTCCACACCGACAATCGATGGCCCTGCGCCAACCAGTGCCGACAGAGTTGACGTCCGATCAAACCAGTACCGCCGGTCAGCAATATGTGCATGACTTCTTCCTCGCGTAGCGTTTTACCCGGATCACTAGTCTATTTTTATAAGCAGGGATCTTTTCTATCGGGCAGGCTCTATTGTTTAACCATAGGCCAAGCTGTCAGAACGAGAACGCTGGAAGTTATACCAAAAAACAAAATTGTACAGGTTTCATCCACGGCGTAGTCTGTACAGAAAGGTAAACGAGGCCCCTATGACTGTACCTATCGCAATCATCGGCACCGGCATCGCCGGACTCTCCGCAGCTCAGGCGTTGACTGAGACCGGGCACACCGTCCAATTGTTCGATAAAAGTCGCGGCAGCGGCGGACGCATGTCGAGCAAGCGCAGCGACGCCGGTTCACTGGACATGGGCGCGCAATATTTCACCGCCCGCGACCGACGTTTCGTCACCGAGGTTCAGCGTTGGCAAAGCCAGGGCTGGGTCGCCGAGTGGACGCCGCAGCTCTACACCTTCCAGGGCGGACAACTGAACCTGTCGCCGGACGAACAGACGCGCTGGGTCGGCGCGCCACGGATGAGTGCCATCACTCGCGGCTTGCTCGACGGTCTGGAGGTGCATTTCGCCTGCCGGATCACCGAGGTCTTTCGTGGCGAAGAACACTGGCATCTGCAAGACGCCGAGGGTTTCACTCACGGCCCCTTCAGCCATGTCGTGATTGCCACGCCAGCACCGCAAGCCACCGCGCTGCTGGCCGCCGCGCCGAAACTCGCCGGTGCCGCCGCCGGGGTGAAAATGGACCCGACCTGGGCCGTCGCCCTCGCCTTTGACACGCCACTGGATACGCCCATCGAAGGCTGCTTCGTGCAAGACAGTCCGCTCGACTGGCTGGCGCGCAACCGCAGCAAACCGGGGCGCGACAACACCCTCGACACGTGGGTGCTGCACGCCACCAGTGCCTGGAGCCGGCAACACATCGACCTGCCCAAGGAAGCGGTGATCGAGCAACTGCACGGTGCGTTCGCCGAGCTGCTGCACAGCGCCATGCCCGCGCCGACCTTCAGCCTCGCCCACCGCTGGCTCTACGCACGGCCCTCGACCGGCCACGAATGGGGCACGCTGGCAGATGCCGATCTGGGCTTGTACGCCTGCGGCGACTGGTGCCTGTCCGGACGCGTCGAAGGTGCCTGGCTCAGCGGCCAGGAAGCAGCGCGCCGCTTGCATGAACACTTGCAATGAACCGCCTCAATCCGCAAAAACTGCTGCTGTCGAAATGGACAGCAGCCCTGCCGCAAAACCGCGAAAAGCATTTTCTGGTCACCGAACTGTTCCGCGATGAGAACGGCACTGTGCTGGAAGTCGAGTTGCAGGCGGTGCTGACCAAGCGCACCGAACGACTCGATTGGCAAAGCCTCAAAAACAACGAACGCTGGTTATTGGGTTGGCAATAGCTCACTCCTACAGAGATCGTATTCAACCTCAAAACTTATACAAATGATTTGACTTGTACACCTTTGAAACTATGCTGAAGAAAGTTGTACAGAGGTAATTCTCTGTACAGGTATGGATTCGAGGTGGTCATGTCCGAATTTTCCAAGTGCAAACCCAAAATCGCTATCAGCGCCTGCCTGCTGGGTGCCGAGGTGCGCTACAACGGCGGGCACAAGGAATCGCGGCTGTGCAGTCGCACGCTCGCTGAATACTTCGAATTCGTCCCGCTGTGCCCGGAAGTCGCTATCGGCCTGGGCATTCCCCGTGAGCCGATCCGCCTGGTTGGCGACCCGCAAAGCCCCGAGGCCATCGGCACCGTCAATCCAGCGATCAACGTCACCGCGCCCCTTGCCGAATACGGGCAAAAGATGGCTGCCGAACTCGATGACCTCTGCGGCTACATCTTCATGCAGCAATCGCCGTCCTGCGGACTCGAACGGGTCAAGGTCTATCACGCCAACGGCGCCCCGGTTAACGGTGGTGGACGCGGCATCTACGCCCAGGCCTTCTGCGCACGCCACCCGGATTTACCGGTGGAAGAAGCCGGGCGCCTCAATGATCCGGTGCTGAGAGAAAACTTCATCACTCGCGTGCTCGCCTACAGTGCCTGGCAACAAGTGCTCGGCCAAGGCTTGAGCCGCCGCGCGCTCACCGAATTCCACTCGCGCTACAAATACCTGCTGATGGCCAACAACCCGGTGCAATACAAAGCGCTGGGCAGCTTGCTCGGCAACATGGGCCACAGCGACCCCGCCGAACTCGGGCCGCGTTATTTCAGCGAGCTGATGGCCGCGTTGAAAAAGTGCGCGACCCGGCGTACCCACAGCAACGTCTTGCAGCACATCAGCGGATATCTGAAACAGGCGATCAGCGCCGAAGACAAACAGGAAATGCAGCACGTCATCGGCCAGTACCGCCTCGGCATCGTGCCATTGGTGGTGCCACTGACGCTGCTCAAGCATCACTTCCGCCTCCATCCCGATCCGTACATTGCGCAGCAGGTTTACCTACAGCCGCATCCGGAAAATCTCAGCCTGCGAAACGCCATTTGATGAACGACAAACTCGACTCCAGCGCCCGGGAAGACCTCGGCGCCGACTTCAAGAAAGCCCTCGACGAAGGCTGGCTGCCGATTCGCGAAGTAGCGCGCCAGACCGGCGTCAATGCGATCACCCTGCGTGCATGGGAGCGCCGTTACGGCCTGGTCATCCCCCAGCGCACGCCCAAGGGCCATCGGCTGTATTCGGCCGAACATGTGCAACGCATCCTGACCATCCTCACCTGGCTCAATCGCGGCGTCGCGGTCAGTCAGGTCAAGCCGCTGCTCGACACGGCGCAGGCATTCAGCGAGCCGGTGGAGAATGACTGGCAACGCTTGCAAAAGACCCTGCTGGCGGCCGTTATGCAACTCGACGAGCGCGCCCTCGATGACAGCGTCAATCAAGCCATGGCGCTCTACCCGCCGCGCACACTGTGCGAGCAATTGCTGCTGCCACTGCTGGCCGAACTCGAGCAACGTTGGCAGGGCCAGTTCGGCGCGCAGATGGAACAAGTGTTTTTTTATTCATGGTTACGCAGCAAATTTGGCGCACGCATCTACCATAACAACCGTCAATTGCACGCCGCGCCTCTGCTGCTGATCAATCATTCCGACCTGCCACTGGAACCTCACCTGTGGCTGTGCGCGTGGCTGATCAGCAGCGCCGATTGCCCGGTACAAGTGTTTGACTGGCCATTGCCGGCAGGAGAACTGGCACTGGCGGTCGAACATCTGCAAGCGCGCGGCGTACTGCTGTATTCCAGCAAAGCAATGCAGCTTGGGCAGTTGCCAAAACTTTTGGCTGGCGTCGGTTGCCCAAAAATAATCGTCGGACCAACGGTGTGCATCCACCATGCCGAGTTGTCCGTAAGAACTTGTGAGATAGCTGATTTGTACCTGGCTGAAGACGCGCTTTCTGCGCACCAGGCACTTGTTCAGCATGGGCTGATTTAATGGACGCGGCGAATACCGATATGCAATTGATCTGGCTGCGCAGCGACTTGCGCCAACACGACAACACCGCCCTCTCGGCTGCCGCAGCGCGCGGCCCGACGGTCGCCGTGTATCTGTTGAGCCCCCGGCAATGGCTTGAGCATGACGACGCCCCGTGCAAGGTCGACTTCTGGCTGCGCAACCTGACAGAGCTGAGCAGCAGTCTCGGCCAATTGCACATTCCGTTGCTGATTCGTACCGCTGCCCATTGGGATCAGGCGCCGGAAGAACTGCTCAAACTCTGTCGACAACTGAACATCGAGGCGGTGCACGTCAACGAAGAATACGGCGTCCATGAAAGTCGTCGCGATGCCGCAGTGGCCGAGGCATTGCGGGCCGAGGGCATCGAATTTCACAGCTACCTCGACCAATTATTGTTCAAGCCCGGCACTGTGCTGACCAAGACTGGCACCTACTTTCAGGTGTTTAGCCAGTTCCGCAAGGTCTGCTACGAACGCCTGCATCGCTCGATGCCAACGCTGGTGAAAACACAGGGGAAACAATCGCCTTTAACCATCGCCAGCGATCCCGTCCCGGCAGCGGTCAAAGGCTTCGCCACACCGAGCGAGTCGCTGCGCGCCTTATGGCCAGCAGGTGAACAGGAAGCCCGGCGGCGCCTCGACACCTTCGCCGACACGCAGATCGATTACTACAAAAACGAACGCGACTTCCCGGCCAAACCCGGCACCAGTCAGCTTTCGGCCTATCTCGCAGCGGGCGTGATTTCGCCACGCCAATGCCTGCACGCCGCCCTGCAAAGCAATCAGGGTGAATTCGAAAGCGGCAAGGTCGGCGCGGTCACCTGGATCAACGAACTGCTGTGGCGCGAGTTCTACAAACATATTCTGGTCGGCTATCCACGGGTCTCGCGCCACCGCGCATTCCGTCCGGAAACCGAAGCGCTGGCCTGGCGTGATGCGCCCGAAGATCTGGCAGCGTGGCAAGAGGCGCGCACCGGCCTGCCGATCATTGATGCGGCGATGCGCCAATTGCTCGAAACCGGCTGGATGCACAATCGCCTGCGCATGGTCGTGGCGATGTTCCTGACCAAGAACCTGCTGATCGACTGGCGTGAAGGCGAACGCTTTTTCATGCGGCATCTGATCGATGGTGATCTGGCGGCGAACAACGGAGGCTGGCAATGGAGTTCGTCGACCGGCACCGACTCGGCGCCGTACTTCCGTATTTTCAACCCGCTGAGCCAGTCGGAAAAATTCGACAGCGAAGGCCTGTTCATCAAGCACTGGCTGCCGGAACTGGCCGACCTCGATAAAAAACAAGTGCACAACCCGGCCAGCGCTGGCGGCTTGTTCGGCGTGGCGGATTACCCCGCGCCGATCGTCAACCTCAGCGCTTCGCGGGAACGTGCGCTAACTGCTTTCAAGAACCTGCCCTCCCGCCAACCGGCCGGAGTTGATCATGAGTGAATTCCTGCGCAACTTCGCCCGGCAATTTTCAGCGTTGAACAAAGACAACCTGCAACGCCTGGGCGAGTTGTACAGCAATGACATTCACTTCACCGACCCGCTGCACGAAGTTCAAGGGCTGGCGCAACTGCGTGACTACTTCGGCGAGCTGTACGCCAACGTCAGTGAGCTGCGTTTCGACTTTCACGGTTTCGACCAGATCGGCGAGGGTGAAGGTTACCTGCGTTGGGTCATGAGTTATCGCCACCCGCGCCTCGCCAGTGGCCGAGAAATACGCGTCGCGGGCTGCTCGCACCTGCTTTGGCGCGACAAGGTTTATCGCCACCGCGATTACTTCGATGCCGGGGCGCTGCTGTATGAACATTTACCCGTATTGGGCCGGGTCATCGCCTGGCTAAAAAGGAGAATGGGATGAGTCGTACACCTCAACGGCGCTATTGGCTGACCGGTGCCAGCAGTGGCATCGGTGCAGCCCTGGCTGAAGAGATCCTGAAAACCGGTGCACACCTGGCCGTCAGTTCACGCCAGATCGCCCCGCTCAAAGTGCTGTCGCAGCGTTATCCGGGGCAAGTGCTGGTGGTGCCGGGGGATTTGACCAACAGCCAGACGGTACGCGAAATCGGCCAGCAGATTACCGAGGATTGGGGCTCGCTGGACTCGGTGATCCTCAATGCCGGCACCTGTGAATATGTCGATGCTCGGCAATTCGATTCCTCCATCGTTGAACACGTGGTGCGCACCAACCTGCTCGCCAGCAGCTACTGCATCGAAGCCGCCCTGCCGTTGTTGCGCAAAGGTACGGCGCCGCATCTGGTCGGGATGGCCAGTTCGGTCACTTACCTGCCACTGCCACGGGCCGAAGCCTACGGTGCATCGAAAGCCGGGCTGCGTTATCTGTTCGAATCGTTGCGCATAGATCTGGCCGACGAGGGCATTGAAGTGACGGTGATCAGCCCGGGTTTTGTCGAAACACCGCTGACCGCCAAAAATGACTTTCCGATGCCGTTGAGCTGGCCTGTGGATAAAGCCGCGCGGCACATCTTTGCCAAACTCAAGGACCGTCCACTGGAGATCGCTTTTCCGGCGCTGTTCATGGCGGCGCTGTGGCCCTTGTCGAAACTGCCTGCCCGTGTGCAATTGATGATCGGCAAACGCATGGTGCGCAAACCTCCGCCACTGCGGGATCCGGCATGAAAATCGCCATCGTCGGTAGCGGGATCGCCGGGTTGACCTGCGCTTACCTGCTCAATCGCCGACATGACGTCACGGTGTTCGAGGCCGGCGACTGGGTCGGTGGTCACACGCACACCGTGCAAGTCACGGTCGAGGATCGCCAATACGCGGTAGACACCGGGTTTATCGTGTTCAACGACTGGACCTACCCGAACTTCATTCGCCTGTTGGGCCAGATCGGCGTGCACTTCAAGCCGACCGAAATGAGCTTTTCGGTGACCGATCCGGACACCGGTCTGGAATACAACGGCAACAACCTCAACAGCCTGTTCGCCCAACGCCGCAATCTGTTGTCGCCAGGATTCTGGGGGATGTTGCGGGACATTCTGCGCTTCAATAAAGAAGCCCAGCGCGACCTCGTCGAACTGCGCATCTCCGCCGATATGACCCTCGATGATTACCTCAAGGCCGGCGGCTATGGCGAGCGCTTCATCCTGCATTACATCGTGCCGATGGGGGCGGCGATCTGGTCGATGCCGATGGCCGAGATGCTCAATTTTCCGCTGCAGTTCTTTGTGCGTTTTTTCAAGAATCATGGCCTGCTGTCAGTCAGTGATCGCCCGCAATGGCAGGTTATCGAAGGCGGTTCCAGCGCCTACATTGCGCCGTTGACGGCAACGTTCAAGGACAAGATCCGCCTGAACTGCCCGGTGACTCGCGTCGATCGCGATGAACACGGCGTGGTTATCCACAGCCCGGCCGGCATCGAGCATTTCGACAAAGTGGTGTTCGCCTGTCACAGCGATCAGGCCCTGCAACTGCTCGCCAGCCCCAGCGACGCCGAACAGGCGATCCTCGGCGCCCTGCCCTACGCCGACAACGAAGTGGTGTTGCACACCGATACGCGCCTGCTGCCCAGTCGCAAACTGGCGTGGGCGAGCTGGAATTTTCGCTTGAACGGTGCGGGCCATACACACGCGGCCGTCACCTACGACATGAACATCCTGCAAGGGATCGAGAGCAACACCACGTTCTGCGTCAGCCTCAATCAGAGCGCCGGCATCAGCCCGTTCAGAGTGCTCGCCAAATACACCTACGCCCATCCGCAATTCAGCCTTGCCGCCGTCGCGGCGCAGAACCGCTGGAGCGAACTGGACGGCGTGCACAACACGCATTATTGCGGCGCCTACTGGGCCAACGGTTTTCATGAAGACGGCGTGGTCAGCGCATTGCGCGTGGCGGCGGCGTTCGGGGAAACCTTATGAACAGCGCCCTGTACAGCGGCTGGATCGGCCATCGGCGCTTCTCGCCGCGCCGGCATGAGTTTCGCTACCGGATCGGTTTGCTGTACCTCGACCTGACAGAACAGGACGCGGTCCTCGGTCTGTCGCCACTGGCCAGCCGCAGCCGTTTTGCACCGTTTTCATTTCGCGAGACCGACTACCTCAAAACCTTTACCGCTACCGGCATGCGCCTGATCGATGCGGTTCGCCAGCAGGTCGGTCTTGCCATCGGTCATGAGCCACAAGGCTCAGTGTGCCTGCTGACACAACCGCGCAGCTGGGGCCTGGCGTTCAATCCGGTGAGTTTCTTTTATTGCCATGAAGCCGATGGGCAACTGGCGGCGATTGTCTGTGAAGTCACTAACACGCCATGGCGCGAGCGTTATCACTACGTGCTGCCGGCGGGTCGCCATCAACACCATCAACATTTCGCGGTGGCCAAGGCGTTTCACGTCTCGCCGTTCCTGCCGCGCGATCTCGAATACCGCATGAGCTTCAGCCCTGCCGCGCAAACACTCGGCGTGCACATGGCCGACTGGCAGGGCGAAGAAAAGCTGTTCGACGCCACCCTCAATCTGCAACGCGAAACTCTCGACCGGCACAGCCTGCATCGTTACTTGCGACGCTTTCCGTGGATGACCGCGAAAACCGCTTTGGCGATTTATTGGCAAGCCGTGCGACTGCTGATCAAACGCGCACCGATCTTTGCTCATCAGGCTGCCGACGGCAGCTTTAAAACCGCCACTGCGCCTCCCAGGGAGCACCGCCATGAAATCCTCTAGTCTGTCGGTCAGCCGACGAAGCACCAATGGTCTGAGCGGATCGCTGCTGCGTCGTGGCGTATTGCGGCAAATGGCTCAGCTCAAACACGGCCAGTTACTGGTGGTCGAGGACGGAGAGCAGATGCTGTTCGGCACCAAGGGCAGTCCCTTGCTGGGCGAGATCCATGTGCTCGATCCGGCAGCCTGGGGCATGGTCGCCAGCAACGGCTCGATCGGCGCGGGCGAGGCATTTATCCACGGTTACTGGAGCTCGCCCGATCTGACCGCCGTGGTGCGGGTGTTCGTCAGCAACCTCGACGTGCTCGATGCGATGGAGGGCGGGCTGGCCCGTCTCGGCCGGCCGCTGGTGCAAGGCCTGCACTGGCTCAACCGCAACACCCGCAAGGGATCGCAGAAAAACATCGCCGCGCACTATGACCTTGGCAACGATCTGTTCGAGCAATTTCTCGACCCGACCATGATGTATTCCGCCGCGCAGTTCCTCACTCCCGAGGACAGTCTGGAACAGGCGCAACTGAACAAACTCGAGCGAATCTGCCAGAAGCTCGCGCTCAAGCCCGAAGACCACCTGCTGGAAATCGGCACCGGCTGGGGCAGCATGGCGTTGTACGCGGCGCAGCATTACGGCTGTCGCGTGACCACCACCACGCTGTCGAAAGAGCAGTTCGCCTTCACCGCCCGGCGTATCGAACAACTGGGCTTGCAGGATCGGGTGACGCTGCTGCTCAAGGACTACCGCGACCTCACCGGCGAGTACGACAAACTGGTGTCGATCGAGATGATCGAAGCGGTCGGCCATCGCTTCCTGCCGACCTACTTCAAACAATGTGCGCAGTTGCTCAAGAGCAACGGCCTGATGCTGATCCAGGCGATCACCATTCGAGAGCAGCGCTATGAACAGGCCAAGCGTGGCGTCGATTTCATCCAGCGCTACATTTTCCCCGGCGGTGCTCTGCCCTGCGTGCAGAAGATGCTCGAAATCGTCAGCCGTGACACCGACATGAACCTGCTGCACATGGAAGACTTCGGCTTGCATTACGCCAAGACCCTGCGCCTGTGGCACGAGAACTTTCGCCGCGCTCACGGTCGCTTGAGCGAGTTGGGCTATGACGATTATTTCCTGCGGCTGTGGGAGTTTTACTTGTGCTACTGCGAGGGCGGCTTTCTCGAGCGCACCATCGGCACGGCGCAATTGCTGCTGGCCAAACCGGCGGCGATGCCAGCGCCGCTGCTCGGACGCTTCGATGCTTGAGCGGATCGCCAATGCCGTGTTGTTCCAGATCGGCTGGCTGGCCTGTGTGATTGGCGGCAACAGCTTGTGGCTGCTATTGGCGTTGGTGGTGCTGGTGATCCATCTGCGCTGGATCACCAGTTGGGCAGCCGAGGGCCGGTTGATGCTGAGCGTGGTGATTGTCGGTACCGCAGTGGACAGCGTTTTGCGCGCAACCGGCGTGTTCGAATTTCAGGATCAATCGCCGCTGATTCCGTTGTGGCTGATGTTGCTATGGGCGTTGCTGGCCACCACGTTGCGCCATTGTCTGGCGTGGAGCGCCCGGCCTTGGTGGCTGGCCAGCGTACTCGGTGCCGGCGGCGGCGCTTTGTCTTACTACGGTGGCGGGCGCCTGGCCGGGGTGCAATTTCCCTACGGTGAGTTGCCCACCCTGATCGGTATCGGCCTGCTCTGGGCGCTGCTGTTTCCGCTGCTCCATCTCATGGCTCGACGCCTCGGCCAGTGAGCGTCTGTCAGAGCATTCACACACGCGGCAAGCACTGCCTTACACTGCCGGCCATGAAGACCATCCCCCACCAACAAATCGCCGAACCGGCGGTCACCTGTTCGACGTGCGCAGCCTGCTGCTGCCAGCTCGAAGTGATGCTGATCACCGACACGGGCGTGCCTGATCGTTTTATCGATACCGATGAGTGGGGCGGCGAAGTCATGCTGCGTCTGGACGACGGCTGGTGTGCGGCGCTGGATCGCGACACGATGATGTGCACCATCTACGAAAAACGCCCGCTGATCTGCCGCGAGTTCGAAATGGGCGCACCGGAATGCATCGAAGAACGCCAGGGGATTGCCACGGCCTACCGCTGATTCCGAATACACCCCAAAACCAAATGTGGGAGCGAGCCTGCTCGCGAAAGCTATTTCATATTCAACGAAGATGTTGAATGAAACACCGCTTTCGCGAGCAGGCTCGCTCCCACAGGGGTCAAGCGTGTATCAGTTAGAGCGGCATTGTGTAATGCAGCGAGTAGCTTTCTACCCCGTCGTTGTCGCTCGCCAGGCCGGCGTTGGAATAGTGCGTTGCACGAATCCCGACCTCATGTCCGCCATTGAAACGCAGACCAAAACCGAAACGGTCTTCGAACTGGAAAGAGCCGCCTAGATTGTTCGACTCATATTTGGTGTTGGAGAACGCCGCGACACCAATCCCCGCTTCAACATACGGTTTGACCGACTGGCCGGCAAACTCGTAAACAAATACCGGCGAGAACGACAGGCTGTTGTTGCTGGAGGTCTTGTCACCTTCCCAGTAGGTGTAGGCGCCGCTCCAGTAACCGGTCAGACGACCGACGTCGCTCTGCAGCCAGCTCTTGTCCCAGTCGAAATTCATGCCCAGGCGATAAGTCATGGTCGAATCGCTGGTAGCACCGACGGCGAATTCAACGCCGGCGGCTTGTGCGGTAATACTTTGCCCCATCAGTGCGGCCGCAATCGCGGCCAAGCAGAATAGTCGCTTCACGTTGAAACTTCCTTTTCCGGAACGATCGTTTGGTTTTCTAGATAACTCTTCGCTATAGAAGCTAGCGCCTGCTGAGAAGTTCAGCCGATTTTTTAGTTATTTCACAGTTTTTTTACAAGCCGAAGTTTTGCACTTCGCCCGCGTCCTGCCCCAACAGCGGCAGGATGATTTTGAAGTACTCAGGGTCGGCGCTGGTCCAGAATCTGACCGGCCGGCTCGGGCCGACAGCGAGCAAATCGCGCTCCGCCAAAAGCCGCTGAAGTTGCCGCGCGACAGCGGCACCGGTATCGATCAGGCTGATGTCCTCGGGGATCATCGACTTGAGCATCGGCTTGAGGAAGGGATAGTGCGTGCAGCCAAGAATGATCGTGTCGCAACCGCTGGCCAGCAGCGGATCGACATAACCTTGCAGCAACTGGCGCAACTCGGCGCTGTGCAGATCGCCACTCTCAATCAACTCGACCAGACCGGGGCACGGCTGGGTGATCACGCGCACGTCGGTGGCAAAGCGATCAAGCAGCGCGGCGAACTTGGCGCTCTGCAACGTACCGGTGGTGGCGAGCACGCCGACCACACCGCTGCGCGTCGCGGCTGCCGCAGGTTTGACCGCAGGCTCCATGCCGACAAGCGGCCAGTCGGGAAAATCACGACGGAGATCGGCGACACCGGCAACGGTCGCGGTATTGCACGCTATGACCAACGCCTTCGCGCCTTGCTCACGGAAAAACCCGGCCATCACGCTGCAACGCTGGCGAATGAACTCCGGGGTTTTCTCGCCGTAGGGAATGTGCCCGCAATCGGCGACATAGAGCAGCGATTCGTTGGGCAGCAAGCGCTGGATCTCCGCCAATACCGACAAACCGCCGACACCGGAATCGAACACCGCGATCGGTGCTTCACGCATGGCGCGGTCCGCAAACGCTGCAACCCGGATCGCGCTTGACCCGCAACTCTCGGAAGCGCGAGCCCAAGGCATCGATCAACAACAAGCGTCCCACCAGTGGTTCACCGAAGCCGACCAGCACTTTCAATGCTTCCAATGCCTGAAGACTGCCAACCAGGCCAACCAGCGGCCCGACGACACCGGCTTCGCTGCAGGTCAGTTCGGCTTCGCTGCCGTGCCCGTACAAACAGTGGTAGCACGGGCTCTCGGGACGACGTGGATCAAACACCGAGAGTTGCCCTTCAAGGCGAATCGCCGCGCCGCTGACCAAGGGTTTGCCAGCAGCCACGCACGCCGCGTTGACCGCTTCGCGCGTGGAAAAATTATCGGAACAGTCGAGCACCAGATCGACCGCCGTCACGGCAGCGGCGAGGGAGTCCTCGTCCAGCGCCTGACGATGCGCGACCAGTTTGATCTCGGGATTGATCGCCCCCAGACGCTTGAGCGCCGAGTCGACCTTGCTCATGCCGACGCTGTCGGTGTCGTGGATGATCTGGCGTTGCAGGTTGGTCAGATCGACCGTGTCGAAATCCGCCAGATGCAACTCACCCACTCCCGCCGCCGCCAGATACAGGGCAACCGGTGCACCGAGGCCGCCGAGGCCAACGATCAACACCCGACTGTCCTTGAGCTTCAACTGACCATCGATGTCGATGTGTTGCAGCAGAATCTGCCGGCTGTAGCGCAGCAATTCCTGATCATTCAGCACGGCAGGCGCCCCAGGCTGATCCGTTGATGGCCGCCCAGATCGGTGCGACTGTGGACTTCTTCGAAACCGCGGGTCAGCAGCAGATCGCGCACGGCCTCGGCTTGATCATAGCCGTGTTCGAGCATCAGCCAGCCAGCGGCCTCGAGATGCTCCGGCGCCTGGGCGACGATCAGACGCAGATCGTCGAGCCCATCCTCACCGGCCACCAGTGCACTGGCGGGCTCGAAGCGCACATCACCTTCGACCAGATGCGGATCGGCGGCGGCAATGTATGGCGGGTTGCTGATGATCAGTTGAAAACGCTGGCCTTCGAGGGCGCTGAACCAATGGCTGCTCAGCACCGTGGCGTTGTTCAAGTGCAGGCGTTGGCGATTGCGCTCAGCCAGGGCCACGGCTTCAAGTACGCGGTCCACGGCGGTGACTTTCCACGCCGGGCGCTCACTGGCCAGGGCCAGGGCAATCGCGCCGCTGCCGGTACCGAGGTCGAGCACTTTGGCCGGGGTCGCGGGCAGCAATTCGAGCGCGGCTTCCACCAGTAGCTCAGTGTCCGGGCGCGGGATCAGCGTGTGCGGGGCGACTTCCAGATCGAGTTTCCAGAAACCTTGCTGACCGAGAATGTAGGCCACCGGCTCGCCGCCACGACGGCGTTGCAGGTACTCGGCAAAGGTCAGCGCAGCCTCACTCGGCACGATGCGCTCGGGCCAGGTGTGCAGAAAGCTGCGCGACTTGCCCAACGCGGCGGCGAGGAGCAGTTCGGCGTCCAGACGCGCAGTCGATGAATCCGGCAGTTCGGCGGCGCGCAACAGGCTGGCAATGATGGTCATTTATTCACCTATCGCTGCGAGTTGGTCAGCCTGATATTCGGCCAGCAACGGCTCGATTACCGCTTCAACGCCACCGGCAAGAATTTCATCGAGGGAATACAAGGTCAGGTTGACGCGGTGGTCAGTGACCCGGCCCTGGGCAAAGTTGTACGTGCGGATGCGCTCGGAACGGTCGCCGGAACCGACCAGCAATTTACGCTCGCTGGCAATCGCATTGGCTGCCGCGGCGGTTTGCTGATCGTTGAGTTTGGCCGACAGCCAGGCCATCGCGCGGGCACGGTTCTTGTGCTGGGAACGTTCTTCCTGACACTCGACGACGGTGCCGGTCGGAATGTGCGTGATGCGGATCGCCGAGTCGGTGGTGTTGACGTGCTGACCACCGGCCCCGGAGGAGCGGAACGTGTCGACGCGCAAATCCGCCGGGTTGATCTCGATGGCTTCGCGCTCGTCCGGCTCGGGCAACACCGCCACGGTGCAAGCCGAGGTGTGGATACGGCCCTGGGATTCGGTGGCGGGTACACGCTGTACGCGGTGTGCGCCGGATTCGAATTTCAGCTTGCCGTAAACGTTGTCGCCTTCAATGCGCGCGATGACTTCTTTATAGCCGCCGTGTTCGCCTTCGTTTTCCGAGAGGATCTCCACACGCCAACCACGTCGCTCGGCGTAACGCGAGTACATGCGGAACAGGTCGCCGGAGAAGATCGCCGCCTCGTCGCCACCGGTGCCGGCGCGGATTTCGAGGAACACGTTACGCCCGTCATTCGGGTCCTTGGGCAGCAACATGCGTTGCAGGTCGGACTCCAGCATGACCAGCAGTTCCTTGGCTTCACGGACTTCTTCCACGGCCATTTCGCGCATGTCCGGGTCGCTGTCCTTGAGCAGCGCCTGCGCGCCTTCAAGATCGCTTTGTACGCTGAGCAGCTTTTGATAGGCGTGTACGACTGGTTCGAGTTCGGCGTATTCCTTGGAATAGGCGCGGAACTTGGCCTGATCGGCAATGATTTCGCCGTCGCCGAGCAGCGCGGTCAGTTCCTCGAAACGATCCTGGAGGGTGTCCAGCTTATTGTGCAGTGACGCTTTCATTGCGGTTTTTTATCCGAAAAGCTATCCGGTGAGCCCTCGAGGGCAAAGAGTTCCTGGGCCATGGCCAGCGCATCGAGGCGGCCTTCGGCAGAAAGCTTTTTCAATTGCACGCTGGGCGCATGCAAGAGTTTATTGGTCAGGCCACGGGCCAGTTGCCCGAGCACGTCTTCGGCATTGCCGCCGTTGGCCAGCAGACGCAGGGCCTTTTGCAGTTCTTCGTCACGCAGGCGTTCGCTCTGTTGACGATAAGCCTTGAGCACGTCGACCGCCGCCAGCTCGCGCAGGCGCACCATGAAATCGTCGGCGCCGACCGAGACCATTTCTTCGGCCGCTTGCGCCGCGCCCTGTCGGCTCTTGAGATTTTCAGCGACCACTTCGTGGAGGTCGTCGACGCTATAGAGGTAAACGTCGTCCAACTCGCCGACTTCCGGTTCGATATCCCGGGGAACGGCAATGTCGACCATGAAGATCGGTTTGTGCTTGCGCAACTTCAGTGCGCTCTCGACCGCGCCCTTGCCCAGAATCGGCAACTGACTGGCGGTGGAACTGATGACGATGTCGCTGCGCACCAGCTCTGCCGGGATGTCCGACAGCAACACCGCGTGGGCGCCGAACTGTTCAGCCAACAGGCTGGCGCGTTCCAGCGTACGGTTGGCGACGACGATGCGTTTGACCCCCAGCTCATGCAGGTGACGGGCGACCAGGGTGATGGTCTCGCCAGCACCTATCAGCAAGGCCTGGCTGCGTTGCAGGTCGCTGAAAATCTGTTTGGCCAGGCTGACCGCCGCGAATGCCACGGACACCGGGTTTTCGCCGATGGCGGTGTCGGTGCGTACCTGCTTGGCGGCATTGAACGTCGCTTGAAACAGTCGCCCGAGCAACGGTCCGATGGTGCCGGCCTCACGGGCAACGGCATAGGCCGATTTCATCTGGCCGAGAATCTGTGGTTCGCCCAGTACCAGCGAGTCGAGCCCGGAGGCGACGCGCATCATGTGACGAACTGCCGCATCATCTTCGTGCACATAAGCACTCGCGCGCAGCTCATCGAGGCTTAAATGGTGATAGTCGGCCAGCCAGCGCAACACGATATCCGCAGAAAGCTGATCCTGTTCTATATAAAGCTCACTGCGATTGCAGGTGGAGAGGATCGCAGCTTCGCGGCTGTCGGTCAGTCGGCAGAGCTGCTGCAGGGCCTCAACCAGCTGCTCAGGGGTAAAGGCCACGCGCTCGCGGACGTCTACTGAAGCAGTCTTGTGGTTAATACCAAGTGCAAGGAAGGCCATTCAAGGTCGCTGATGGTGACGTGAAGCCGGCAATTGTCTACCTTCGTCAGATTCAGAACAACTACCGCTGACTATTGTCCCAATCGTCAGCCCCTATAATGGGCACAATTGAGACTCGGTTATGTTTGGCCGAAGGCTTGTGTCATGATGATCCGACCGCAGGTTAGTCGTCCTCTTCCTATATGAATAGATCTTCCGCGTTGCTCCTTGCTTTTGTCTTCCTCAGCGGCTGCCAGGCCATGGCCCCCGTTTCGCAGGACGGTGCCTCACCGGTCGAAGACACCACGCCCGCGCCTGAAAAGCCCAAGGTTTACAGCTCGTTCAGCGAAGAAACCGTGTTCAGCCTGCTGAGCGCCGAACTCGCTGGCCAGCGCAATCGTTTCGATATTGCTCTGGATAACTACGTGACCCAGGCGATCAACACTCAGGATCCTGGCGTTTCCGAGCGCGCGTTCCGCATCGCCGAATACCTCGGCGCGGATCAGCCCGCTCTGGATACCGCGCTGATCTGGGCGAAAAATGCCCCTGACGATCTCGAAGCGCAACGCGCCGCCGCCGTGCAACTGGCCCGCGCCGGGCGTTACGACGACTCGATGGTCTATATGGAGAAAGTCCTGCAGGGCAAGGGCGACACCCATTTCGATTTCCTCGCGCTGTCGGCAGCCGACACCGATCAGGAAACCCGCAACGGTCTGATGAAAAGTTTCGACCGTTTATTGCAACGCCACCCGAACAACAGCCAGCTGATTTTCGGCAAGGCCCTGTTGTTGCAGCAGGACGGCGACAACAAAGCGGCGCTGACCCTGCTCGAAGACAATCCACCGGAAGACGGCGAAATCGCCCCGATTCTGCTGCGCGCGCGCCTGCTGCAAACCATGAACCGTGGTGACGAAGCACTGCCGCTGCTGCAAAAAAGCATCAAGAAGTATCCGGACGACAAACGCCTGCGCCTGACTTACGCGCGCATGTTGGTCGAACAGGACCGGATGGACGACGCCAAGGCCGAGTTCTCCAGCCTCGTTCAGCAATACCCGGAAGACGACGAACTGCGCTACTCGCTGGCGCTGGTCTGCCTGGAAGCTAAAGCGTGGGACGAGGCCAAAGGTTATCTGGAAGACCTGATCGCCCGTGAAAGCCACGTTGATTCAGCGCATCTGAACCTCGGTCGCATTGCCGAAGAGCGCAACGACCCGCAAGGCGCATTGATCGAATACGCCCAGGTCGGCCCAGGCAATGACTATCTGCCCGCGCAATTGCGTCAGGCGGACATCCTGATGAACAACGGCAAGACCGCCGAAGCACAAAGCAAACTGGCGGCTGAGCGTGACGCACAACCTGATTACGCGATCCAGTTGTACCTGATCGAATCGGAAACCCTGTCGGCCAACAAACAGGACGACAAGGCCTGGAAAACCTTGCAGCAAG
Source organism: Pseudomonas sp. NPDC087598 (assembly GCF_044743525.1). Taxonomy (NCBI): domain Bacteria; kingdom Pseudomonadati; phylum Pseudomonadota; class Gammaproteobacteria; order Pseudomonadales; family Pseudomonadaceae; genus Pseudomonas; species Pseudomonas sp. NPDC087598. Next base: position 26,497 of record NZ_JBIUWQ010000072.1, read on the forward strand.
CCTTGCTGCAATACCCGGACGATCTGAATCTGCTCTACACCCGTGCCATGCTCGCGGAAAAACGCAATGACCTGACGCAGATGGAAAAAGACCTGCGCCTGATCATCAAGCGTGATCCCGACAACGCCATGGCGCTGAACGCTTTGGGTTACACCCTGTCTGACCGTACGACTCGCTACGCGGAAGCCAAGGCACTGATCGAACAGGCACACCAGATCAATCCGGAAGACCCGGCAGTACTCGACAGCCTCGGCTGGGTGAACTTCCGCCTGGGCAATCTGGACGACGCCGAGAAGTATCTGCGTCAAGCGCTGGAGCGTTTCCCTGACCACGAAGTCGCCGCGCATCTGGGCGAAGTATTGTGGGTCAAGGGCAACCAGCGCGAAGCCAAACAAGTCTGGGGCAAATTCCTCAAGGATCAGCCCGACAGCACCATTCTGCGCAGCACCATCAAGCGCCTGACCGGATCCGAGACTCTTTAACCCATGTTTTTGCGCCACGTTATTGTATTCAGCTTCATCGCCCTGCTCGCCGGTTGCGCGGGTTTTGGCGCTCGCGAATCGGTCGAGGGCCACGGCAGTCCGGCTCAATGGGCCGCGAACAAACAACAACTGACCGGCCTCGACGGCTGGCAGATCGACGGCAAGATCGGCATCCGCGCACCAAAAGATTCCGGTAGCGGCACGCTGTTCTGGCTGCAGCGTCAGGACTATTACGACATCCGCCTGTCCGGCCCGCTGGGTCGCGGCGCGGCGCGCCTGACCGGACGCCCGGGCAAGGTGTCGCTGGAAGTCGCCAATCAGGGTCGCTACGAATCGCAATCGCCGGAAACCCTGCTTGAAGAGCAACTGGGCTGGAAATTGCCGGTGTCGAATCTGGCCTGGTGGGTCCGTGGCCTGCCCGCGCCGGACAGCAAAAGCCGCCTGAACCTGGACGCCAACAGCCGTCTGGCCAACCTGGAACAGGATGGCTGGACAGTCGAATACACCGCTTACACCGAACAAAATGGTTACTGGCTGCCAGAGCGAATCAAGCTGCACGGCACCGACCTTGACGTGACGCTGGTGATCAAGACCTGGCAACCGCGCAAGTTGGGGCAATAACGCATGACCGCTGCACGCCTGACCCTGCCCTCGCCGGCCAAACTCAATCTGATGCTGCACATTCTGGGTCGCCGTGAAGACGGTTATCACGAGTTGCAGACACTCTTTCAGTTTGTCGATTACGGCGATGAGATCACTTTTGCCGTGCGCGATGACGGCGTGATTCAGCTGCACACCGAATTCGAAGGGGTTCCCCACGACAGCAACCTGATTGTGCGCGCAGCAAAAATGCTCCAGGCACAATCCGGTTGTGCGCTCGGCATCGACATCTGGATCGACAAGGTTCTGCCCATGGGCGGCGGCATTGGCGGCGGCAGTTCGAATGCCGCGACCACTTTGCTCGGTCTCAATCATTTGTGGCAACTGGGCTGGGATGAAGATCGCCTGGCCGCACTGGGCCTGACGCTTGGCGCTGACGTACCGGTTTTCGTCCGTGGTCACGCGGCCTTTGCCGAGGGCGTGGGCGAAAAACTCACCCCTGTTGATCCCGAAGAACCTTGGTATCTGGTGCTCGTACCGCAAGTCTCTGTAAGTACGGCAGAAATTTTTTCAGATCCTTTGTTGACACGTAACACGCCGCCCATTAAAGTGCGCCCCGTTCCCGAGGGAAACAGTCGAAATGACTGCTTGCCGGTGGTTGCAAGGCGTTATCCAGAAGTACGTAACGCATTGGATTTGTTAGGTAAATTTACCGAAGCAAAACTCACCGGAACTGGAAGTTGTGTGTTTGGGGGCTTCCCAAGCAAAGCTGAAGCTGATAAAGTCTCGGCCCTTCTGACAGAGACCCTTACAGGGTTTGTAGCAAAAGGCAGCAACGTTTCGATGTTGCACCGAAAGCTGCAAAGTCTGCTCTAAAGGAACCAAGTGCTCGGCACTTGATGCAACAGATACAGGGGCGTCGCCAAGCGGTAAGGCAGCAGGTTTTGATCCTGCCATGCGTTGGTTCGAATCCAGCCGCCCCTGCCATTTTCTATACTCATCCAGGTTACCCTCAGCCTCTAGGTACTGCGCGTGTCCAAGATGATGGTCTTTACGGGGAACGCTAACCCCGATCTGGCTCGGCGTGTTGTACGTCAGCTGCATATCCCTCTCGGTGACATCTCTGTCGGCA
>NZ_JBIUWQ010000073.1:0-28101 GCF_044743525.1 Pseudomonas sp. NPDC087598
AAGACACCACCCACGCTGCAAGATGACCAACGCCTCGACCCTTTCGCCGCGCTGCAAAAGCGTGCCGAAGAGCGCATGGCCAAGATGAGCGAAGAGTCGGCCGCTGCCGGCAAGAAATTCCTCGAAGAAAACGGCAAGAAGGCTGGTGTGACTACCACCGCTTCCGGCCTGCAGTACGAAGTCGTCAAGAAAGCCGATGGCCCACAGCCTAAGCCTACCGACGTAGTGACTGTTCACTACACCGGCAAGCTGACCAACGGTACCGTATTCGACAGCTCCGTCGAGCGCGGCAGCCCGATCGATCTGCCGGTGAGCGGCGTGATCCCGGGTTGGGTTGAAGGTCTGCAACTGATGCACGTTGGCGAGAAGTACAAACTGTACATCCCTAGCGATCTGGCTTACGGCGCACAATCGCCTAGCCCGGCAATCCCGGCCAACTCGGTTCTGGTTTTCGACCTGGAACTGCTGGCCATCAAGGATCCAGCCAAAGAAGACGCTGCTGCCGCCAAGTAATCGGTAACGGCTTCGCCAACAACGCCTCGCTTATGCGGGGCGTTGTTGCATCTGGACCCTGGCAAGGGTAAACAGAGCGAACCGATGCCGGTCAGAAGAGTCATAGCCTTTGAGGTTGCCAGCGCTAGACGCCCTGAGCCGCCAAGTCAATGAAATATTGGGGTTTTTTATGTGAGTAAAAAACGCCCGATCTGAGCGCAGCCCTTATGAAACGGGGCTCTCAGCGCTGAAATGCAGCTCTGTTCACAAGGTTATCCACAATTTGTGTGGATAACATTTCAACGGGAGGAAAAGATGAAAGCTCCGTGGAATTTCGCTCGATTCCTGCCCTTGGCTGGCCGACTGCTCGCTCGCGGTCGCCTGCCGACGTTGCTGTTCGCGGTGGCCAGCAAAGGCGCTGCGCAAGGCAATCGTCTCGGTAAACTGAAAGATGATCTGCGTTTGCTCCAGGCGCTATGCCTGGCCTACTGGCGCGGCGAGTATCGCGCTATCAGTGGCAAAGCGTTGGTTTCGGTGGTGGCGGGGTTGATGTACTTCCTCAGTCCGGTCGATGCGATTCCGGATTTCATCCCGGTATTCGGCATGCTGGATGACATCGCCGTCCTCGCCTGGCTGATGAAAACCCTCGACGATGAACTCAGCGCCTTCCGACTTTGGCGCAATCGCCAGCAGCCGGAAAAACTCGCGGTCGTTGAACGCCTGCCCGACACCCCTGAGCAACTTCAGCTGCAAGGCCCGAAAAAGCCCTGATTGTTGTAGTCCCTTTTACAGATAGATACCCCCCGCGACCTTAGCCGCTGTTAGGATTACACTTCTAGGGAAAAGTGCCGACTCGCTAAGTGTTGTTGTCCTACGGGGTAGTCATGGATATTCAGATAATTGCACGCGATGGCGAACCCGAATACGCGGTTTTGCCATGGGCTCAGTATCAGGCTCTACTGAAAGCAGCAGGCATCAACGAAGCACCGTCGCGACAGGCTCCAGAGCCGCTCGCGGCATCACCAGACCCGATTCTTCCAGGTCTGGATCAACTACGCAGTTTGCGCGAAGGGAAGGGCATCGCCATCGAGGCGCTGGCCCGCACGGTAGGCATCAGCCCGTCTTACCTGGCCATGATTGAAAGTGGCGAGCGTCTGCCTGACGCCGCGATTCGCCGCAGCCTGGCATGGGAGCTGACGGTGCCAGGGTGGAGGGAAGAATCGTGAGCGTACGCATCAGTCGACAACATTGGGACGGATTGCTGGGGGAACTGGATCAGGCACGCAGGCAGCGCCATCTGCTGACTTATCGGGCGCTGCTCGAACGTTTGCAACTGCCGACACCGGCGATGCAAACCCTGACCGCCGCGCTTGAACATCTGGCGGCACTCGACGCCAAGGCGGAACAGCCGTTGCGCAGTTCGTTGGTGATCAGTCAGGGCGCGAGTCGCCTGCCGCGCACTGGTTTTTTCGAGTGCGTTGAACGTCTGGGGCGTTTTTCCGGGCCTTCCGATGGTGTTGCAGCGGCTTCCTGGCATGCTTCCGAAGTGGTCAGAGTCTTCGAATACGAGTACCCGGAATCGGCGGAGGCCTGAGTGTTTTTACGACTCAAGGCGCAGGTCAGCTACTGGTTGGCGCGCCGGCTGTTTCACTGGTCGTGGTTCGTTCGTCAGCCGCGCGGCTGGCGTTGGCTGGAAGGCCAGTTCGCACGCATGGCCAACCTCGGCGATGTCGGCGCACAAAGCTTCTACGGACACATCCTGACCTTTCGCGGTGTCGGGCTGGGGGCGCGAGAAGAAGGCGTGCGCCTGTTGCGGCTGGCGGCCCTGGCCGGTGATGGCAAAGCGGCGTATCAGGTCGGGGTGATCAGCCTGGCGGGCACACCGAGCAAAGCGCCGGATCCTGCCGAGGCTGCCCGCTGGTGGAATATGGCGGCCAAGGCCGGGCATCCGCTGGCCGAGATCAAATTGAAAGAACTGGGGGCTGGAGGTTCAACGCAGTAACTTCAAATATGTCCGCCCGATAAACGTGGCGTGAGGGAGACCTCACGCCACGTTTGCGTTTATGCCTGTCTGTTTAGTTTTTTTGAAGTTTTACAGACTAGTCCTACATCCATTGCCTACTTGCCTGACTTCTTTCCTGATTGATCCCCCGCACAGTTCCCGCGCCTAATTTTTGCGCGAGGGAACGTTCATGCTCGACCCGGTCATTCAGTCCACTCCGTACGCCAGCGTACGTTGATGGAAGCCATCACCCGCATCGAGCAAGAACTCGACAGCTTCCCCGACACCCTCAGTCTCTACCGCGAACAGCTCAAACATTGGGCCAGCCGCGCCGCTGACACCGTCAGCCACGCCGCCGATCTGCCGTCGCTGATGGGCATGGAGCGGTTGATCCGCTTCGATGAAAACACGACCGCCGTCAGCAGCAGCGACGACGAATTTTTCTCCCGCGTCGTCCAGTGCCCGAAGGGCGGATTGATGCTGATCGAGAGCAAGTTCGAATCCGTCTATGACATCCCGCTGGGCAACATCACGGTTGATGTCGTGGCAGTGGATGGCGGCAAAACAGTACCGGTGACCCTCGATGCCCAAGGCCTGGGCGAATTTCGCGGCGAAGAGGGCAAGTTCTACCGGGTGCAAGTGCACAGCGGCGTCACCCCGGAACAGGTTGAAGAGCTTTTCGAATCCTACGATGGCCTGACCGTAGAACTGGATGATTGGTTGCGCAGCGAGTGGCAGGGCTTCAAGCCGCAATGGTCGCAGTCGGTGGCCACGGCGGCCGGTAACGGCATGTTGGCCGGCAGTTGGGCAGCGATCGAGGGCGTGTGGGACAGCATTGGAATGCTCTCGGACATTCTCAAGGATCCGGGCGCTTTTGTGGATCAACTGGGCAGTGGCGCGGCTGATCTGATCGATCTGGCTGCGAACGCTCCCGAGCTCATGGAGAAGCTGCAACTGCTGGTCAGTGACGAGGCGGCGCTGTGCTTGTTGTTGCGCACCGCCAGTCTCTGGATGGAGATGCTGCCGCCCAGTGAAGTCGTCGGCAAAACCGCTGAAGCGGTGTCGCTGGTCATCGTGCAGTTGTTGATCGATGTGCTGATCGCCGTTGTTCTGACGTTTGCCAGTGGTGGCGCAGGCATCGCTTATCTGACGCTGCGCCTGGCGAATCGCGCGGCTCAACTGCTGTCGGCGGTGATGCGGTTGGTGAAGGCGTTGTTCGGCATCGTCAGCGGTTTCATCAAGTACGTTGATAAATACAAGACCGTCGCCGCGCGCGGGATTGCGGCCAGTGTGAAAAAAGGCCGGATGCAAATGCGCTGGAATGCCAAGCGCAACGCGTTGCTGAAGAAAAACGAACACCACGACGACTCGCCGGATCAGGCGAAAAACCCCAACGGTGACAGCGCCGATTGTGTGCCCGGTACTTGCACCAACGGCTGCCCGGTGTCGATGGTCACCGGCGAAGAGCTGCTGACCCTGACCGATGGCGTGCTGGATGGTTTGCTGCCATTCGAGTTCACCCGGTTGTATCGCACCAGTGCCGCCGAGATTGATCTCGGGCTGGGGTTTGGCTGGAGTCACTCGCTGGCGCATCGGCTGGAGTTTGACGGCGATATTGTGGTCTGGGTTGACCATGAGAACCGGCGCACGCGGTTTCCGTTGCCGGGTGTTGAGCGGCCGGCGATTCACAACAGCCTGTCGCGGGCGGCGATTTTTCTCGGGGATGAGCCGGAGGAACTGATCCTTACGTTGGCCGGGGACGCGGCGCGGTTTTATCACTTTCGCGCTGGAAAGCTGACGGCGATCAGTGATGGCTATGACAACCGTCTGCGTATTTCGCGGGATCGTCAGGATCGTGTTCAGCGCCTGGATAACGGTGCGGGGCGGGCGCTGTTGTTGTGCTACGACCGGGCTCATCTGGTTGCGGTGGATTACCAGCGCTTCGATCCGACGCAAAATCTTGCTGAGCCTTGGCACACCGAGCAAACCCTCGTCAGTTACGGCTACGACGCCTATCAGCACCTGATCGAAGCGTGTAACGCCGTCGGCGACAGCGAGCGTTACGACTACGACGATCAGCACGTGATTCTGCAGCGCCAGTTGAGCGGTGGCGCGAGTTTCTTCTGGGAATGGGAACGCGCTGGCAAAGCGGCGCGCTGCGTGCGGCACTGGGCCTCGTTCTCGCAGATGGACACGCGTTACGTCTGGGATGACGACGGCAGCGTTGCGGTGCATTACGTCGATGGTACCGAAGAAACCTACGTCCACGACGACCGCGCACGGCTGGTGCGCAAGGTCGAAGCCGACGGTGGCGAGCATCTCAAGGCCTACGACGCCGCCGGGCGCTTGATCGCCGAGCAGGATCCGCTCGGCGCCGTCACTGAATACCGCTACGACGACGTCGGACGGCTGATCGCGCTGCTTCCGCCGGACGATGAGCCGACGTCCTACGAATACCGCAACGGTTTCCTGCACAGCCGTTCCCGTGGCGAGGCGGTGTGGACGTACCGGCGCAATGCTCAGGGTGATGTCACTGAAGCGGTCGATCCCGATGGCCAGGTCACGCACTACCACTACGACACTCGCGGCCAGTTGCTGTCGATCCGCTATCCGGACACCAGTCGGCATGTTTTCGTCTGGAACACGCTCGGTCAACTGACGGAAGAAACCCTGCCCGATGGCGGTGTGCGGCGTTTTTCCTACGATGCGCTGGGGCGACGGACCACCACGGTTGATGAACACGGCGCGGTTACCCGTCAGCACTGGGACGCGGTTGGCCGACTGATCCAGACGACGTCTCCTACGGGCGCCAGCCGTGCCTATAGCTACGGCGCTTATGGTCAGGTCACCGCCGAACGCGACGAACTCGGCCGCATCACCCGCTACGAGTATGACGATGACCTGCACCTGGTCTCGCGCAAGATCAACCCCGACGGCACGCGGGTGCAGTACCGCTACGACCATGCGCAGCTGCTGCTCACCGAGATCGAAAACGAGTCCGGCGAAAAATACCAACTGGACTACACGCCGACCGGACTGATCCGACAGGAAAGCGGCTTCGATGGCCGGCGCACGGCCTACGCCTATGACCTCAATGGCCACCTGCTGGAAAAGACCGAGTTCGGTGATGACGGTTCTGTTTTGCTCACCGCTTACGAGCGCGATGCCGCCGGGCGCCTGCTGATCAAGACTCTGCCCGACGGAAACAAGGTTGCCTACCGCTACGACCGCCTCGGCCGACTGACCGGTGTCGATGACGGTCAGAAACATCCGCTGGCCTTCGAATACGACCTGCAGGATCGGCTGATCACCGAGCATCAGGGCTGGGGCACCCTGCGCTACAGCTACGACGCCTGCGGCCAGCTCAAGCGCCAGCGTCTGCCGGACAACAGCAAACTCGATTACCACTACGCCAAAGGTGGTGCGCTGACCGCAATCCACCTCAACGGCGCACCGCTGACTTCGCACCGCTATGAGTCCGGCCGTGAACAGCAACGCAAACAAGGCCTGCTGCTCAGCGATTATGCCTACGACGATCAGGGCCGCTTGCTCGCCCATTCCGTAGGCCATGAGCATGCTTCACTGTATCGCCGCGAATATGCCTACAGCGCCAACGGCAATCTGCAACACATCGCCGACACCCGCCACGGCCAGCGCACCTATGGTTACGACGCCCTCGACCGGCTGATCCGCGTCACCCATTCACGCGACGAACTGCCGGAATCCTTCGCCCACGACCCCGCCGGCAACCTGCTGATGCAGGACCGCCCCGGCCCGACGCAGATCAAGGGCAACCGCCTGCTGATGCAGGGCGATCGCCACTATGACTACGACGCCTTCGGCAATCTGATCCGCGAACGGCGTGGCACCGCGCAGAAACTCGTCACCGAATACCGCTACGACTGCCAGCACCGCCTCATCGGCCTGACCCGCCCCGACGGCAAAACCGCGTCCTACCAATACGACGCCTTCAATCGACGCATCAGCAAAACCGTCGACGGCGCCACCACCGAGTTCTTCTGGCAAGGCGACCACCTCGTCGCCGAAAGCAGCAAAACCCACCACCGCAGCTACGTCTACGAACCCGGCACCTTCCGCCCGCTGGCGCTGCTCGACGGCAAAGGCCCGAAAAAAGCCTGCCCGTTCTATTACCAACTCGACCACCTCGGCACCCCGCAGGAACTCACCGACTACAGCGGCGAAATCGTCTGGTCAGCGCAATACGACGCCTACGGCAAAGTCGCCGCGATCACCCTGGCCGGCGAGGAATACCTGGACCAGCCGCTGCGCTTTCAGGGGCAGTACTTCGATGGGGAAAGCGGGCTGCATTACAACCGCCACCGGTATTACGACCCGAGGTTGGGACGGTTTCTGACGCCGGATCCGATCAAGTTGGCGGGTGGGTTGAATCAGTACCAGTACGTGCCGAATCCGACGGGGTGGGTGGATCCGTTGGGGTTGAGTTCGAACTGCCCGCCGCCGAATAGGCCGGGTTGTGTGGTGCCGGGTGGGATCGGTGGGGCTAAGGTTGATGAGGGTGTGCCAGCCCTTCCAACGCCTAAGCTAACCGCTGAAGAGAGGGCAAAGATCGAAATCATCAGGTTGAATAGAAGTCAGCGCATGCACATGGTTGGGAAACATGGTCCAGACGTACCAGATGATAGGTGGAAGCAACGAGCAATCGATGGTACAGATCCCATAACCGGAAGAACGCCGCGTGATGGAAGAGGTAATCCAAGTTCAAGATTTAGTAGTTACGAAATTATGCTTAAAGCTTACACCCTTGCTACAACGCGAACACAGCAAGGACTACCGCAATTTACGGGTAAGGACGCTCAGTTAGCGGACATCGTAAGAATGGATTTGCCTGGGGCAGGTGAAGGTTATGTGCCAAATCCAAGATCCAAGGATAACCCCCGTCTAATTGAATTGAATCGATTTGAGATGAAGTTCGATCCCGTGACAGGCAAACCTTTCACCTTGTTTCCGATTAAATAGGATTGATAAAGTGTTTATAGATGCAGCTGATGGCTTACCATTCGAACCTGCACCGTCATTTTTCTTGGCTGGAATAGATATATATGATCGAGAAGAAACGCTGGGAGAGGAGTTGGATAGACTGAATCCAAACGATCCTGATGATAGAGAGATAATTATTCTGAGATATTGCCTGCCGACGAAGCGGAGTTATCGCCACAAATATCTTATTTATAAAAGTCTGGAGGCGGCGCTTGGTGAGGCGGAATACGATTTTCAGTCATTATTTAAGTATGATCCAGAAGCCTATTCTTCGTTTCCGAGTGGTTGGGATGAGATGAGTAGCGCGAGAGTTTTTTTTGAAGATGTATTTCGACTTTCTACCATCGCTTGGAGATACGATCTGATAAAGGCCGCGGAGGAAGATAAGACTGCTTGGTGAACTGTTGGTTAAGTGCAGCTATTTTTTAAGTTTGGAGCGTGTGTTTGTTGTTTTTATGAATTAATTCGCATGGTGAAAATATGGTCGGTCAAGAGTTAACTCGAGAGCTGGTTTTGGCTTGGGCATATCAAGGGGCTGATATTGATCTGTATGATAGTGGAGACGACGGGGATGCTGCGATTTTTGATAACGCAGTAGAGGGTTTTTTTGATTGGGATGAGTATTTGCTATTTTCAGCAGATTCCAAATGCTTGGCTAGATATTATTTTGCGGGAGGACTGGCAAGCGCCCTTGTTCAGATGATTGCCAGTGCGTCAGACTTATCATTTAATTTTCCAGGTGTCTGTGGTATCTCCTCTGAAGAGGATTATTTGGCAGGTGTTATAGATAGGAGTAAGAAGATTTATAAGTTATTAGTTGTTGTTGATAAAATGAGAGTTATTAACGATTCCGCGATTAGATCGCTCTATCGTCAGGTGTTTTACTTTCGAAATGATTCTTATGATGAGTCTCGCGAATTTCGTAGTAAGTGTGTGCGAAAGCTTGATCTTAGTCTGTTTTTATAATGGAGATACGTGATTTTTTGATCAGTGTTTTTTCGGCGCGATAGGGTTATTCGTCGGGAATAGGGTGATTGGGCTGACTCGTTCGCGGGCCAACTCACTCCCACGGTTCTTCTGCCGTTTGAAGGATCAGCGTTGCCCCATTATCTGTGGCTGGTGGATTACTGCGGATTTAAGGCTATCAAGCAAATGCACGCTATACCCCGGAACATTCTTCGCATGATGCTTCGCCTGCGAAGCCATCTCCGCCAACTGACTCGCGTCGAGTTGAGCGCAAGCTTCCGGGTGTAAATGAACGACCCCGATAGACAGGGACAGCAGCGGAAACTCCTGCCTTGCCCCTTGGCGATTCGGTGCTATGAAGCAGCCAGCTTCAAGATGCTCAGGGCGGTAGAAACGCCGGCATTGGCTTTGAAAGTCGTCGAGCAATTGATTGAGTCGTTTGCGCCAGTCTTCGGGGCCGAGGACGAGGAGGAAGTCGTCGCCGCCGATGTGGCCGACGAAGTCGCGGGACGGGTCTACCCGCTCGTTGAGGCATTGCGCCAGGCACAGCAGGACTTCGTCGCCACGGCCGTAGCCGTAGATGTCGTTGAAGGGTTTGAAGCTGTCGATGTCGACGTAGCAGATGATCGATTCGCGCCCTTGTTGCAACAATCGCGTCAGGCATTGCTGGATGGGCACGTTGCCGGGCAGCAGGGTCAGTGGGTTGGCGTAGCGGGCCTGCTGGATTTTCAGTTCGGTGATCAGTTTGAGTACGTCGATCACCCGGCCGAGGCCGAGGTAGCCGCCGTTGAGGGTGATGATGAAGTCTTCTTCGATGCGTTGGCGGGCGCGGCTGGTGATCAGACGGCTGACCTGTTGCAGCGACTGGCTCATTTCCACGGCGAGGAAATCGTCGTTCATCAGGCGGCTGATCGGTTTGCGCGCGAATAGATCGGTGGCGAAGGGTTTGAGCAGGGCATCCGACAGTGAGTGGCGATGAACGATGCCGCACGGCTGGCCTTGTTCGTCGAGGACGGCCAGTGAGTTGAGGTTCGCCTGGCGGCGGAAGGCTTCCAGTACGGTGGCGGTCGGCGTGTCGCGATGCACGGCCGGTTGGTCGTTGAGCAGGGCGCTGAGGTCGCTGCCTTCGTCGTTCAGTGCTACGGCGCTGCTGTCATGTTTGGGCATCAAGGCCCGCGCGTCCCGGGGTGGATGTTCCTGTGGTCGGCCGAGCAAGTAGCCCTGGACCAAATCGACACCCATCTCGGTCAGCACCGCCAACTCTTCGGGCAATTCAATGCCTTCAGCAATGACTTGCGCCCGCGAGGCCTTGGCGATCTGCAAGATCGATCCAACGAACTCTCGCTTCAATGCATCCTGATGAATGCCGTCGATGAAATGTCGGTCGATTTTCACGTAATCCGGACGCAGTTCCGACCACAGGCGCAGGCTCGAATACCCGGCCCCAAGGTCATCCAGTGCAATCGAAAAGCCCATGGCGCGATAGTGATGCAGCGCAGTTTGCAGCAACTGGAAGTCGTCGATCGGCGTTTGTTCGGTCAGTTCGATGACCACCTGACTTGGCGGAATGCCGAAGTCCTGCAGCAATTGCAAGGTACGCCCCGGCTGATGCGCGGCCTCAAGCAAGGACTCCGGCGAGACGTTGAGGAACAGCTTGCCCGGCAGTTGCTGTTCATTGAAACGACGGCAAGCAGACTGGCGGCAGGCGATTTCCAGTTCACTCAAGCGCCCGGCCTGACGCGCCACGGCGAACAGCGCGATGGGCGAGTGCAGAGGGCTGTTGGAAGGGCCGCGAGTCAGGGCTTCGTAGCCAAGGATGCGCCGTTCGGAGAGACAGATGATCGGCTGGAACAGGCTGTGCAATCCGCTTTGAGTCAGGATCGAGCTCAAGGCACTCAGCTGTTCGGTCGTGGTCATGGCAATCTCTGGCGATAAAAAAAGGACTGGGAGCGTTCTCGATGAAGAGAGTGGCTCCCAGTCCTTTATTGCACGACAGAATGATGACTGTTTGATGACGATCCGGGGATCGTCAGCATTAAATTGCCATCACTTTACTTCTTCGCTACCTGATTGCTCAGCTTCAGGTAATCCAACAGCACGCGCCCGGTTTCGCTCAAGTAGGCATCGTCTTCCGGCTTGACCTTGTCCGGCTCGGCGGCGGCGAGGGCGTCCTCGTCTTCTTTCTTCAGCTCTTTGAGCGGCTCTTCGCCTTTGGCCTTGCGACGAATGTTCTCCATCACCAGTTGCTTGGCGTCGATGTCCGCGTGCTGGGCACGGCGATCGGCTTCATTGAGGCTGACGGTTTTTTCTTCCATCAGCTTCTGCGCTAACGCCAGCTTGTCACGGATGAACACGAACTCGGCATCCTTGGCGGTGCGCGTGTCATGCTCGGACTTGAGCTGTGCCAGGTACGGTTTGAACGGATCGGCTGCCGGTTTGATCGCCGCGCGGATGGTGTCCCACGGCATGGCTTCCGGCAGGGCGCTCTCGCCGATTTCCTTGGTGTCGATCAGCGACGGGTAGTCGATGTCCGGCAGCACGCCCTGATGCTGGGTGCTCTGACCGGAAACCCGGTAGAACTTGGCCAGGGTCAGCTTCAGTTCGCCATGGTTCAGCGGCTGAATGGTCTGCACGGTGCCTTTGCCGAAGGTCTGGCCACCGATGATCAGCGCGCGGTGATAGTCCTGCATGGCGCCGGCGAAGATCTCCGAAGCCGAGGCGGACAAGCGGTTGACCAGCAGCGCCATCGGGCCTTTGTAGAACGCACCCGGGTTTTCATCTTCGAGTACGTCGACGCGGCCATCGGCGTTACGCACGAGTACGGTCGGGCCTTTGTCGATGAACAGGCTGGTCAGTTCGGTGGCTTCCTGCAAAGAACCGCCGCCGTTGTTGCGCAGGTCGATGACCACGCCGTCGACTTTGTCTTTCTGCAGTTCGGTCAGCAGTTTCTTGACGTCACGCGTGGTGCTCTTGTAGTCCGGATCACCGGCACGGAAAGCCTTGAAGTCGAGGTAGAAGGCCGGGATCTCGATGACGCCGAGTTTGTAGTCCTTGCCGTCCTGTTTCAGGTTGAGGATGGACTTCTTCACGGCCTGGTCTTCGAGCTTCACCGCTTCACGGGTGATCGGCACGATCTTGGTGGTCTGATCGTTCGGCGCGTTGCTCGCCGGAATCACTTCCAGGCGCACGACGGTGCCCTTCGGACCACGGATCAGTTTGACCACTTCGTCCAGGCGCCAGCCGACCACGTCGACCATCTCTTTGTTGCCTTGGGCAACACCGATGATCTTGTCGGCCGGAGCGACCTGTTTGGTCTTGTCGGCGGGGCCTGCCGGCACCAGACGCACGACTTTCACCTGGTCGTTGTCGCTCTGCAACACGGCGCCGATGCCCTCGAGGGACAGGCTCATGTTGATGTCGAAGTTTTCCGCGTTATCCGGCGACAGATAGTTGGTGTGCGGGTCGTAGGACATCGCGAAGGTGTTGATGTACGCCTGGAAGATGTCTTCCGGACGGGTCTGGTCCAGACGCGCCAACTGGTTCTTGTAACGCTTGGTCAGGGTTTCCTGAATCTGCTTCGGCTCTTTGCCGGCGATCTTCATCCGCAGTACTTCGTCCTTGACGCGTTTGCGCCACAGGTCGTCGAGTTCCGCGGTGGATTTGAGCCAAGGGGCGTCCTTGCGATCGATCAGCAAGGTTTCCTTGGTGGTGAAGTCCATCTTGTCGACGCCTTTGTTCAGCTCGGCAAGGGCGAAGTCCAGACGCGCCTTGACGCGGTCCAGATAGCGCTTGTAGATGGTGAACCCGGCGTTGAGGTCGCCGCTTTTGAGGAAGTCGTCGAACAGGGTCTTCCACTAGTCGAAATCGGCGATGTCGCTGGCCATGAAATAGCTGCGCGACGGATCCAGCAGCTTGAGGTAGCTGTCGTAGATGATCACCGAGCGCGCATCGTCGAGCGGCGGCTTGCTGTAGTGGTGACGCTTGAGCAACTCGACGACGTTCAGGCTGGCGATGACTTCATCGCGATCAGGCTGCAACTTGTCCCAGCTGTTGGCTGCGAATGTACTGCCCGACACCGGCAACAGGCCGATACCGATGAAAAGAGCGAGGGCGGTGCTGGGGAGCAAATGCTTCATGCTGATTCGACGCGGGGACAATTGATAACGCATATTAGGCCGTCTTTGAAGTCGCCGGTTCTACGAGAGCCGGTCGCATAATGCAAAAAGCCCGGCGCTACAGCTTCGGGCTCAGTCCAGACTCACTATGGAGGCACTGTGAAGGCATTGCAAGGCGTGGAAGGTCAAGTGGCATGGGTTGAAGAGCCGAGTCCTACGTGTGATGTAGGACAAGTGCGCATTCGCGTTGCGGCTGCCGGCCTCAATCGCGCCGATTTATTACAGAAGGCAGGGCTTTATCCGCCCCCGCCCGGCGCCAGCCAAGTGCTCGGTCTGGAGTGTTCCGGGGTGATCAGCGAGGTCGGTGCGGGCAGTTCGTGGCAGGTGGGCGACAGGGTCTGCGCCTTGCTGGCCGGGGGCGGCATGGCCGAAGAGGTGGTTGTCGACGGACGGCACGTGCTGCCGGTGCCCGAAGGTGTATCGCTGATCGAAGCGGCGGCATTACCTGAAGTTTATGCAACAGTCTGGCTGAATGTGTTTCAACTTGCGGCACTCAAACCGGGTGAGAAAGTTCTCTTGCACGCCGGGGCAAGTGGAATCGGTTCAGCCGCCATTCAGTTGTGCAAGGCGTTTGGCAACCCATGTTGGGTCAGCGTCGGCTCGACCGAGCGTTTGGCTTACTGTGAAGCGCTGGGAGCCCAGGGCGGGGTGATTCGTACCGATGATCTGGAAAGCCTGCGCGACTTCGGGCCGTTCGATGTGATTCTGGATCCGGTCGGCGGCAATTATTCGGCGCTCAATCTCAAGTTGATGGCGCTGGACGGGCGTTGGGTGTTGATCGGGTTGATGGGTGGTCGCGAGGCGAAACTCGACCTGGCGCAGGTACTGGCCAAGCGTGTGCAACTGCTGGGTTCGACGCTGCGCAGTCGAGACGATCAGTTCAAGGCGGATCTGTTCAGTGACCTGAGCCAGCATGTGTGGCCGCTGTTTGCCGAAGGGCGCTTGAGTCCGCAGTTAGCCAAGGCTTTTCCGGTGAAGGATGCCGAAGCGGCGTTTGCCGAGTTGGCGAGCAATACCGTATCCGGGAAGCTGGTGTTGGTGATTGATGGAAACCTGAGCTGACAGCACAAATCCTGTGGCGAGGGAGCTTGCTCCCGCTGGGTCGCGAAGCGGCCCCATTCATTCAACGCGGTGAGTCAGATCAAACCGGTTGACTGGTTTTGCGACTGCTTCGCAGCCGAGCGGGAGCAAGCTCCCTCGCCACAGTTAAGCATCCACATTTGGGACGTCGGTCATTTCCAGAGGTGGATTGGCCAGCCGGCCTGTTGAGCGTGCTCAAGCAGAACCGGATCCGGATTCACCACATGCGGGAAATCCACTTTCAGCAGCAGCGGCAGATCATTGCGTGAGTCGGAATAGAAACTCGCGCCTTCCAGGTTTTCCTCTTCAGCATCCAGCCATTCCAGCAACCGGGTAATCTTGCCTTCGCGATAGGTCAGGGTGCCCACGGTGTGGCCGCTGTACACGCCATGCGCCACTTCCAGTTCGATGCCCAGCACCTCGTCGATGCCCAGTCGATCGGCAATCGGTTTGACCAGGTGGGTGCCCGAAGCCGAGATCACCAGAATCCGGTCGCCGGCCTTGCGGTGGGCGGCGATGGTTTTGGTCGCGTCGCTGAAGATGATCGGTTCGATGAAGTCTTCGACCCACGGACCGACAAGGTGCTCGACCTCTTCCGGCGTGCGGCCGATCAGCGGTTCAAGACTGAACTCCATGTAGTCTTCCATGCGCAATTTGCCATGGCTGTAAGCATCCATCAGCTCATTGTTTTTGCGCATGAACGATTCGGGATCGACCCAGCCCAGACGTCCCATCTGCTCACTCCACAAGGTGGCGCAGTCGCCGTGGATCAGGGTTTCGTCCAGATCAAAAATTGCCAAGGCCATCAGTGCAGTTCCTTCTTCGTTACCAGCAAAGTCATCAGGCTACCTCACACAGGGCGGTCGGATCGATGGAAAGTGCCAGACGCTGACCATCGGGGTGCAGATCGGCGGCCGAGCGGTTAAGTACATCCACTACCAGTTCCACGCCACGCGCTTCGACGCGATAACGGATGACGTTGCCGAGCAGGCTGTGGCTGCGGATCTGTGCGTCGAGTTCGCCGTTCAGGCTCAATTCGATGGCTTCCGGGCGGATGGCGATGCGGTGGGTGATCGGGCGCTGCAACAGTTTCGAGGCGCTGTCGGCATCGAGCAGGTTGTAGTTGCCGATGAATCCGGCCGCGAATACATCGACTGGCGCGGTATAGAGGGTTTCGGCGTCGCCGCTTTGTACGATTTTTCCCTGATTCATCAGGAAAATGCGATCAGACATGGTCAGCGCTTCTTCCTGATCGTGTGTGACGAAGATTGTCGTCAGGCCAAGTTCGCGCTGGATCTGACGGATCTGTTCGCGCAGGTGCTTGCGAATTCGTGCATCGAGGGCCGACAGTGGCTCATCCAGCAACAACAGACGTGGACGGGTGACCAGCGAGCGGGCGAGGGCGACACGCTGGCACTGGCCGCCAGAGAGTTGATGCGGATAGCGGCTGGCGAAGTCGTTCAGTTCTACCAGTTTCAACACTTCGGCAACGCGTTTATGGCTGTCGTCGGCATTGACCTTTTGCATGCGCAGACCGAATGCAACGTTCTGTTCGACGGTCATGTTGGGGAACAGGGCATAGCTCTGGAACACCATGCCGATCCCGCGTTTCTGCGGACTCAACGGCACGATATCGACGCCATCCAGCAGAATCTTGCCGCCATCCACCGACGTCAGGCCGGCGATACAGCGCAACAGCGTGGATTTACCGCAACCGGAAGGGCCGAGCAGGGTGACGAACTCGCCCTTGTTGATTTCGCAGTTGATGTCGCTGAACACCGTGGTGCCAGCGTAATTCTTTTGCAGGTGTTGGACGCTGACATAACTCATTCGCTTTTGTCCTTGTTCAAGATGTTGGCGATCCAGGTCAGGACCAGCACGAAAAAGAAATACGAAATAACCAGGGCACTGGTGAAGTGGCCGCTGCTGTTGCGCATGTTGTTCAGATAGACCTGCAGGGTTTCGTAGCGGGTGCCGACGAGGATGTTGGCGAAGACGAACTCACCGAACAGGAACGAGAACGACAGCAGTAACGCGACCATCAGGCCTTTGCGCAGGTTGGGCAGCACTACCAGAAACGCCGCTTGAAAGGTGCTGGCGCCGAGCAGTTGCGCGGCGTCCATCAGGTCGCGCAGGTTGATCGCTTGCAGGTTGTTGGTGATCGCCCGGTACATGAACGGCAGTGCCACGGTGAAGTAGCAACCGATCAGAATCCACGGCGTACCGACCATCGCCATCGGCCCGGAACCGTACAGTTGCAACAGGCCCACCGAAGACACTACCGGCGGCACCGCGAAGGGCAGCAGGATCAGGATGTTCATCAGCGCATCGAGTTTCGGGAAGTGGTAATGCACCACGAACAGCAGCGGCAGGATCAGCACCACCGACAGCACCAGCGCGCCGACGCAGACGAGCAGCGACTGGCCAAAGGCGTGGAGGAAGCGCGGGTCGCTCCACAACTGGATGTACCACTTGAAGGTGAAGCCGCTCGGCAGAATGGTCGCCGACCAACTGCTGGCGATCGAATAGACCAGCGTGCCCGCCAGTGGCAGCAAGAGGATGGCGAACAGCATGTAGACCACGACGCGGTGGTAGACACCGGCCGGGCCGGATTCAGCGCGAGACATGGTAGCTCCTCTTCAACAGCAGTTGATGCACGACCGTGACGATGGTCATCAGCGCCACCAGTACCACGGCCAGGGCGCTGGCCAAATTCGGATCGAGGGAAATATCCCCGGAGACCATCGCCGCAATACGGATCGGCAGCACGTTGAAGTTGCCGGTGGTCAGCGCGTACACCGTGGCGTAGGCGCCGAGGGCGTTGGCCAGCAGAATCACGAAGGTGCCGAGCAACGCCGGGGTCAATACCGGCAAACCGATGTGCCGCCAGAACTGCCAGCCATTGGCGCCGAGCAGCGCAGCGGACTCGCGCCAGTCTTCACGCAAAGCGTCGAAGGCCGGGTAGAGCAGCAACACGCCGAGTGGAATCTGGAAGTAGGTGTAGAGAATGATCAGGCCGGTTTTCGAATACAGGTTGAAGTCCTGAATGATCCCGGCCTGCTTGAGCATAATGGTGAAGCTGCCGTTGAACCCGAGCAGGATGATGAACGCGAAGGCCAGTGGCACGCCGGCAAAGTTGCTGGTCATGTTGGCGAAGGCGTTGACGAAATTGCGCAGTTTCGAGTCGACCCGGCGTAGCGAATAGGCGCCGAGTACGGCGATGATGATGCCGAATACACTCGACCAGAAACTGATCTCGAGGCTGTACTGGATCGCTTGCAGATAGAACTTCGAACTGAAGATTTTGGTGAAATTTTCGATGCCCCAGCCGAACTCTTCCGATTGCAGGCTATTGATCATCACCCAGACCAGCGGGGCAATTTCGAAGACGATAAAGAATAGCGCGAAGGGCACCAGGCACAGGGCCGCCAGCCATTTGCCGCGAGTCATGGCATTCACTTGAGCAACTCCCGGCACACAGGTTTGTCGTGAGGCACGCCGAGCAGTTCGCAGACCGTGCCGCAGATTTCCGTCTGTTTCGGTGCGGCGTTTGCGTCGAGGCTGAAGGCGTCACCGAGGACGAACAGCGGCACCTGGCGTTCTTCCGGCAGCAGGCCGTTGTGCGAGCGGTCGTTGTTCATGCCGTGGTCGGCGGTCACCAGCACTTGATAACCGGCGTCGAGCCAGCCCTGCACATAGTCGGCGAGGTAGATGTCGGCGAAACGCGCGCTGTTGCGGTATTGCGCGGTGTCGAGGCCGTGCTTGTGGCCGGCGTCGTCGATGTTCATCGGGTGAATCAGCAGGAAGTTCGGCGCGTGGCGCAGGCGCAGGTTTTCGGCGTCGGCGAACAGGTGTGAATCCGGGTAGTGATCTTGCCAGTAGAAATGGCCGTGCTGGATCGGCAGTGTCGGATCGTCGGTGTGACGGTCGCGGGCAGCCACGAACGGCGAGCGGTTATACAACTCGCTGACCCAGTGATAAGCGGCAGCGGCGGTTTTCAGCCCGGCGTCGCGAGCATAGTGATAAATGCTGCGCTGGTTGGACAGGCGAGAAACGTTGTTGTGGACGATACCGCTGTCAATCGGTGGCACGCCGGTGAGGATGCATTCGTAAAGTGGTCGGGACAGGGCCGGCAACTCGCACTCCAACTGGTAGAGCGCGGCGCGTCCTGCGCCAACGTAAGCCTGCAGATGCCCCATGGCGTGACGCGCGACTTCGAAATTGAGGCCGTCGAGCACGACAAGGATGACGTTGTGCTTCATAGGGGCAAAAACTCCGCGAAACAGAAATTCAAGATTCAACCTGGATCCTCTGTAGGAGTGAGCCTGCTCGCGATAGCGGTGGATCAGTCAACACTGTTGTTGAATGTTCGACCGCTATCGCGAGTAGGCTCACTCCTACATGGGGATTTGTTTCAGATCACAAAGTGGTGATCAGCCGCTTTATTTCATCTCGACGATGACTTCTTCGTTCCACTTCTGCGGCAGGGCCTTGGAGGTTTTTTCCCACGCATCGGCGTCTTTGATCGGCGTGACCTTTTTGTACTGCTCGTTAGGCAGCAGCTTGGCTTTGACGTCTTCCGGCAGTTGCAGGTGCTCGGCGCGGATAGGGCGCGCGTTACCGCGGGCGAGGTTGGTCTGGCCGGCGTCGCTGAAGATGTATTCGCGAGTCAGCTTGGCGGCGTTAGGGTTTTTCGCGTACTTGTTGATGATCGTGGTGTAGCCGGAAATCACCGAACCGTCAGACGGGATCAGCACCACGTAGTCATCCGGGTTGGCCATCTTGGCCTTGTAGCTCAGGCCGTTGAAGTCCCAGACCACACCGACTTCGATCTCGCCTTTTTCCATGGTGGCGATGGTCGGGTTGGCCATCGACAGGCGACCTTGCTTGGCGATGTCGGCAAACAGCAGCAGAGCCGGCTGGAGGTTTTTCTCGTCGCCACCGTTGGCCAGTGCAGCGGCGAGTACGCCGTTAGCGGCTTGCGCGGCGGTGCTCACGTCACCGATGGAGACCTTGTATTTGCCGCCCTTGAGGTCAGCCCATTTGGTCGGCACATCGGAACCGTGCAGCAGTTTTTTGTTGACGATGAAGGCGATGGTGCCGGTGTAGGCCAGTGCCCAGTTGCCGTCCTTGTCCTTGGCCCAGGCCGGGATCTGTTCCCAGGTGCTTGGCTTGTACGGTTGCACCACGCCTTGCTTGACCGCGATCGGGCCGAAGGCTGCACCGACGTCGCCGATGTCGGCGCTGGCGTTGTCTTTCTCGGCAGCGAACTTGGCGATTTCCTGAGCCGAGCTCATGTCGGTGTCGATGTGTTTCAGGCCGTAGGTCTTGGCCAGGTCTTCCCAGGTGCCTTTCCAGTTGGCCCAGTCATCGGGCATGCCGACGCTGTTGACGGCGCCTTCCGCTTTCGCAGCGGCTTCGAGGGTTTTCAGATCGGTGTCGGCCGCCATCGCGGCGGTGCACATTGCAATGGTCGAGCCTAACAGTGTTGCCAGGAAAAGCTGTTTCATTCCGAAGCTCCTTGGTCGTATTCAACGCTGCGATTGCGGTTTGTGTTGGTCTAGGTCAGCAATACCTGAGCCAATTTAAGGGGGCTGGATGACACTTTGATGTCGGTGGTCGTCTGGCGAGCCTTTTATTTGCCCGGTTTCGACCGCTGCCCGCTAAGCGTAGACCATGCTCAAAGCCCCGGCTGGCAAGGGACTTGGCCGATGTATTGCAAGTCATTTAGGCGACCGTTCAGCAGGATTGTCATCTCTCGGTCATCTGCACTGCCTAGGCTTGCAACTCTCGAAAGCGGCGCGATCGCCGTGCGGTTTTGCCCCGAAACAGTGCTGGTCTAGTCCAGATAGGTAACGTTGATGCGCGATGAGGCAACAAAAGCGGTGACAGCGATTGGCCAGGTGTTGCAGGAGCAACTTGACCACGGGCTATTGGCGCCGGGCAGTAAGTTGCCGGCCGAGCGCAAGCTTAGTGAGTTGTTCGGCACGACGCGGATTACTGTGCGCGAGGCGTTGTTGCAACTGGAGGCGCAGGGGCAGATTTATCGTGAGGAGCGGCGGGGCTGGTTCGTTTCGCCGCCGCGTCTGGCGTACAACCTGATGCAGCGCAGTCACTTTCACGCGATGGTCAGTGCGCAGGGGCGGGTGCCTTCGACCGAGGTGATTTCGGCGCGACTGCAACCCGCGTCGGCGGCGGTGTGTGCGTGGCTGCAGTTGCCGGCGTTGTCGAGTGTGATTCAGATCTGTCGGTCGCGGCGGATTGATGGGCGGTTGGTGCTTTATGTTGAGCATTATCTGAATCCGCAGTTTTTTCCGGGGATTCTGGATTTTGATTTGAATCAGTCGATTACCGAGTTGTATGCGCGGCATTACGATTTGCACTATGGGCGGGTGCGGTTTGAGATTGTGCCTACGTCACTTTCTGTGGATGCGGCGGCGGCTTTGCGGGTTTCTGTGGGGAGTCCGGGGTTGCGGATTGCTCGGGTTAATTACGATCAGCATGAGCGGTTGATTGATTGTGATCTGGAGTTTTGGCGGCATGATGCGATTCATGTGGGGGTTGATGTTGTTTGATCGTTTTGGGTGAATATCCGTTGCTGTGGTAGCGGCTGCTTGGGGTTCCGCCCTGACGGCGGGTCACCTTTTCCAAACGCCGAAAAGGTAACCCAAAAGGCTTTACCCTGACGTACGGCCCTCGCTGGGGCTCGGGTTCCTTCGCTGCGGGATTGATCCGGGCGCATCGCCTACGGTTTGCTTCGCTGCACCTCCTCTCGATGCATTTGGCTGCGCCAAACGGTCGCTGCGCTCCCACCCCCGGATCAATCCCTCCACTCAGCCTTCCGACGGGCCTTCCAGATCAAGAGCGGTACTCGAGCTAACGCTCATTGTGTTGAGTGGGGCGGCATGCGCCGCGTTTGGGGGGTACTCGTTTTTTTGTGGCAGTGATGGCGGCCTGACGGCCGACCAGTCTCTGGCTGATTGAACTCGATCCCCTGTGGGAGCTAGTCCTGCTGGCGATGGCGGCCTGGCAGCCGACCAGTCTCTGGCTGATTGAACTCGATCCCCTGTGGGAGCTAGCCCTGCTGGCGATGGCGGCCTGACAGCCGACCAGTCTCTGGCAGGCTGCACGCGGTCCATTGTGGGAGCTAGCCTGCTGGCGATGGCGGCCTGGCAGCCGACCAGTCTCTGGCAGGCTGCACGCGGTCCAAATGTGGGAGCTAGCCTGCTCGCGAAAGCGCCCCCAGAGTCACCCTCTTCTCTACTTGCCAGCCCCCGCATTGGCATACAAATAATCCGTCGCCAACGATGCCAATGTCCTGACTCCCACCACCAATGCCGACTCATCCACAAAGAATCCCGGATTGTGGTTCGGCGCTGCCTTGCTCATGTCCTGTTCTCTTGGCGTCACGCCCAGAAACACAAACAGCCCCGGTACTTCCTTGGCGAAGAACGAGAAGTCTTCTGCGCCTCCCACCAGCGGTGCATTGACCACGTCGTCCTTGGCTGCCCACTTCAAGGTCGGCAGCATTTTTTCGGTCAATGCCGGGTTGTTAATGGTCGGGTCGTATTTTTCGATGATGGTCACATCGGCTTTCGCGCCACCGCTTTCGGCGATTTTCTCGACGGTCTGGCGCACGTCGGCATGCAGTTTCTGGCGAATGCCGTAGTCGTAGGAGCGGATGGTGCCGGTCATGTCGACGGATTCGGGAATGATGTTGTAGCGGGTGCCGCCGTTGATGGTGCCGATGCTGACGACTGAGGGGTAAGACGAAATGTCGGTGCGGCGGCTGACCACGGTTTGCAGGCCGACGATGGTTTGTGCGCCGACGGTGATCGGGTCGATGCCGTCCCAAGGACGACCGGCGTGGGTTTGTTTGCCGAGGATTTTGATGCGCAGGTCGTCGGAGCTGGCGAGAGTGGCGCCGGGGCGGTAGGCGATCTGGCCGGCGGGGATGCCGGCCCAGACGTGCAGGCCGAAGACCGCGTCGGGTTTGGGTGATTTCATCACGCCTTCTTCGACCATCATTTTTGCGCCCCAGGTGTTTTTGCCGTCGGGGATGAAGTCGCTGGGGCCTTCTTCGGCGGGCTGGAAGTAGAACACCACGGTGCCGGGCAGGGTGTCGCGCATGCCGGTGAGAATTTTCGCTGTGCTGAGCAGGATCGCGGTGTGGGCGTCGTGGCCGCAGGCGTGCATGACGTCGACTTCTTTGTCGAGGTAGGTGCCTTTGGCTTTCGAGGCGAACGGCAGGTCGGCGACTTCCTTGACCGGCAGCGCGTCCATGTCGGCGCGCAGGGCCACGGTCGGGCCGGGCAGGGCGCCTTTGAGGATGGCGACCACGCCGGTGCGGGCGACGCCGGTTTTGACTTCCAGGCCCATGGCTTTGAGTTGTTTGGCAACCAGTTCCGATGTGCGTTTTTCGCTGTTGCCGAGTTCCGGGTGGGCGTGGATGTCGCGGCGGGTTTCCAGCAGTTCGGGTTCAAGCTGTTTGGCTTGTACGGCGATCTGTTCGCGGGTGCTGTCCATTGTCGCCGCGACGGCGTTGCTGGCGAATAAGGTGAACAGCACAGCTTGGGCAATGCGTGTCAGCTGCATCGGGTTTCTCCATGGTTATTGTTTTTTTGGCTTCCCTGCCTGTGACCCGAACGTCGTGCCTAAGTGCTATTCCTTCGGCTGGCCACCACCGGCAGTGATCACTTGCACACTCATTCTCGGCGTCGCCAGATCCAGCCCGGCTTCGTCGAGATGGCGTTTGAGCGACAGGTTGAAGGCCCGGGAAACCTCCCATTGTTTGATCGGCGCGGTCTTGAAGCGGGCGCGCAGAATCGCGCTGCCGGACTCAAAACTCTCCACACCCTGAATCTCCAGCGGCGACCAGATGTTGCGGCGTTGCAGGGGATCGGTGCGCATTTTCTGGCCGACTTCGCGCATCAGTTTGATCGCGTCGTCGATTTCCATGTTGTATGGCACGGCCACGCGGAAGATCGCGTAACCGAATTCCCGCGAGTAGTTTTTGATGCTTTTGATTTCGCTGAACGGGATCGTGTGGACGATGCCGTCGATATCGCGCAGACGCACGGTGCGGATGGTCAGGCCTTCGACGGTACCGAGGTGGCCACCGACGTCGACGTAGTCATCGATGGCCAGCGAATCTTCGATGATGATGAACAGGCCGGTGATCAAATCCGCGACCAGCGACTGCGCACCGAAACCGATGGCCAGACCAATGACACCGGCACCGGCCAGCAGTGGCGTGACGTTCATGCCCATGTTGGCCAAGGCAACGATCAGCGCAATGATGAAAATCGCCACGAACAGCACGTTGCGGATCAGCGGCATCATCGTCTGTGCGCGGGCGTTGGCCAGGCCTTTGCGCGAGCGGGTGAGGGCGTGATGGACGGCGGTGTCGGCGAGGATCCAGATCAGCCAGGAGAAGATCAGCGTGCCGATCAGACTGAACAGTTTGACGCTGACGTCATGGCCTTCGCCTTCGGCAAAACCGATCAGCGACTGGCCCCACACGCGCAAGCCCAGTTCGATGAACGCCAGCCACACCAGCAAATGCGCGAGGGTGTAGAAGAAACTTTTCAGGCGCTCGGAGTAGAGCGCGTGGCGTTTCGCCCCGCGTTGCGGTTTCAGCGAATGCCGGCGTACCAATCCATTGATGACCATGCACAACACCAACAGCACGGTGCAGATCAGCGACTGGCGTAATGCGGTGCTGGTATCGCCGGCGGAGACGAAGGTGGCGAACAGCGAGATCCCGACCAGCACCAGCGCCGGCACGTACCAAAAGGTGCCAAGGATTTCGATGGTGTCGCTGAGGGCGCGGCGCGTCAGGCGCCGGGACAACGGTTGGTTGCGGATCAGGTGGGCAATCGGTCGGCGGAAACGCAGGATGAACAAACCGGTCGACAGTGCGGCGAGGACATTGGCGACGGTCGCCGCTGTATGTGCCAAGTGCACGCCGAGGCTCTCGATCAGGCGCGGGTCGTTCAGCGCTTCACCAAACGCGGCGAAGCTGCCGATCAGCCACAACGGTCGAAACGCCTGATGGCGCAGGATGTACAGCGCACGATGGCGGTGCGGGCCGTCGAGCAGGGAGAACGCGATCACGCAGATCGCCGAGAAACAGGTGCCGACCACCAGCGCATAGGCCAGCACCATCGCCAGGCTTTTGCCCAGCGATGACGGCAAGGCGTAGCTCATGTAAACGGTCATTACCAAGGCGATCAGCCATGGCCCAAGTTTGCGCAACGCGAAGCGCAGCATGTCGAGGGCCTTGGGGTGTTGCGGCAATTCTTCGGTGAGGCCGAAACGCATACGCACCCGGTGACCGAGCCAGATCAGCGCGGCGGCGAGCAGGCTCCAGACCATCAGGATCACCGCGAAGCCGAAGACAATCGGCAGCCATTCGCTGGCCGGGAGCATCAATGCTTTCAGCTCATCCTTGGCCAGATCGAATTCGTTGGACCAGCGATTGAGCGGGCTGTCGGCGCCGGAGAATTGTTTTTCGAAATTGGCCAGCGTGCCGCCAATCAGCCCGAGTACGCCTTCTTCGGGAGAGGCCTGGGCTTTTTTCGTGGCGTCACGCAGTTTTTTCAGATCGGTCAGCAACTGTGCACGTTGCTTGTCGTTTTCCAGCGACTTGATGACTTCGTCGAGGGATTGCCCCAGCGGTTCCTGCGCCTCGGGCTGCGTCTTGCTGGTGTTGAGCAGGCCTGGCAGACCGACTGCGTGGGCAGGCGCCACGGGCAGCAGCGTCATCAGGCAGATGAGTAAAAAGCAGGGCAGGGCAAAAAGACGAGCAAACACTAGGCGGTCAACCTCGCAAGGGGCGGATTCGCTGGAGTGTACGAGCCCGCCTGACTCAATGCGAGTCGGGCGCGGATTTATTCGTTGAGTTTGGCGAGGATCTTGTACACCACGGTGGCGAGAATCATCAGCATGCCGATCCACATGGCAAAAACACCGGCGTTTTTGTCGCGGAAGTTGAAACCGATCGCCAGCAGGATCATCCCGCACAGAATGGGAATGAGCATGGCGTGGAACGAAGACATCGAGATCATGAAGACTGCCTTGTCTGAAGGGATGATTTAAGTCTAGGCCGGTTTTGGTTGAGCAGTTCTGATGTGTATCAGAATTGAGCCGGTTTTGCTTTGATCGTGTGGCGAGGGAGCTTGCTCCCGCTCGGCGGCGCAGCCGTCGTAAATTCTGAGCACACGATCATGCTGACTCAACGCGTGCTCAGGTTTTGGGCCGCTTCGCGACCCAGCGGGAGCAAGCTCCCTCGCCACAAAAGCAGGGATTACGGCAATTCGCGGCAGGCGTAAAACGCGCTCAGCACTTTGACCAGGTGCGCCAGGTCATGGCTGCCGCACAGCTCGCGAATCGAGTGCATGGCGAAAGTCGGCAGACCGATATCGACGGTGCGCACGCCCAGGTGGCTGGCGGTGATCGGGCCGATGGTCGAGCCGCAGCCCATGTCGCTGCGGACCACGAAGCTTTGCACCGGGACTTCTTCGGCCATGCACAGATGACGGAAGAAGCCGGCAGTTTCGCTGTTGGTGGCGTAGCGCTGGTTGCTGTTGACCTTGATCACCGGACCGGCGTTGAGTTTCGGGCCGTGGTTGGCGTCGTGCTTCTCGGCGTAGTTCGGGTGCACGCCGTGGGCGTTGTCGGCCGAGACCAGCAGAGATTTTTGAATGGTGCGGACAAACTCGTCACCTTCCGGCAGCAGGCGGCGCAGGGTCTGTTCGAGCATCGGGCCGTCGGCACCGCAGGCCGAGCAGGAGCCGACTTCTTCGTGATCGTTGCACACCAGCACGCAGGTTTCGTCGGTTTCGGCAGTGAGCAAGGCTTGCAGACCGGCGTAGCACGACAGCAGGTTGTCGAGGCGTGCGCCGGCAATGAAATCGCCGTTCAGGCCAATCACCGCAGCACTTTGCGTGTCGTAGAAACTCAGCTCGTAATCGAGCACAACGTCAGCGTTGAGGCCATGTTCGCGGGCCAGTTGATCGGTGAGCACGGCGCGGAAATCGACGCGCTCGTCACCGGCAAACTGCGCGAGGATCGGCGGCAGTTCGGTCTGTGCGTTGATCGCCCAGCCCTGATTGGCCTCGCGGTTGAGGTGGATGGCCAGGTTGGGAATGATCGCGATCGGTGCCTTGAAGTCGATCAGCTGGCTCTCGACTTTGCCGTCACGGCGGAAGGTCACGCGGCCGGCCAGCGACAGATCGCGGTCGAACCACGGGGCCAGCAGCGCACCGCCGTAGACTTCGACGCCCAGTTGCCAGAAACCCTGACGCTGCAGCTCCGGTTGCGGTTTGACTCGCAGGCACGGGCTGTCGGTGTGCGCGCCGACCAGGCGGATGCCGCCGTTCAGTGGCGAAGTACGGCCCATTTTGATTGCGACGATCGAGGAGTCGTTGCGGGTGACGTAATAGCGGCCGTTAGGCTCGGTGGTCCATGGCTCGCGCTCGTCGAGGCGCACGTAACCGGCGGCCTCCAGACGTTGAACAAGGCTGGCAGTGGCGTGGAACGGGGTAGGGGAGGCCTTGAGAAAGTCGATCAGGCCTTGGTTCAACTCTTCGCGCATAAGAAACTCCAGACAGCAATGGCCGGGAGTTTAACGCATTGACCAGGGAATTGAATCTGCACCGGATCCCTGTAGGAGCTGCCGCAGGCTGCGATCTTTTGATCTTGCTGTTTATAAGATCAAAAGATCGCAGCCTGCGGCAGCTCCTACAGAGGGTACGGTCAGAACGGTGCCGGGCACTCGAAGCGCAGGCGTTCACCGGTTTGCGGATGGGTGAAGCTGAGCATGCTCGCGTGCAGGCACAGGCGCGGCCAGGCAGCGAGGGCTTGTTCGTGGGCGTAGAGGCCATCGCCGAGCAACGGATGACCGATCGACAGCATGTGCACGCGCAACTGGTGCGAGCGGCCAGTGATCGGCGTCAGCTCGACGCGGCACCAGTCGCCGCAACGTTCAAGCACACGCCAGAAGGTCAGTGCATGCTTGCCGAATTCATGATCGACCACGTGGCGCGGCTTGGTCGGCGGGTCGTAGCGCAGCGGCAAATCGATACTGCCACTGTCCAGTTCCGGCTGGCCCCAGGCCAAAGCTGTGTAGGCCTTTTCGGTTTCGCGGTCGTGAAACTGGCGCGACAGTTCGCGGTGGGTGTCAGCGTCACGGGCCAGCAGAATGATCCCGGAGGTTTCCCAGTCCAGGCGATGGACGATGCGTGCTTCCGGGTAGCCGTTTTCCTGCAAGCGGGTAATCAGGCAGTCCTTGTTGTCGTCGGCGCGACCGGGCACCGAGAGCAGCAGGGTCGGTTTGTCGACCACCAGTACGGCGGCGTCCTGATGGATGATGCGGATGTTGGACAACGGCATTAAAACAGCCTCGTAACAAATGCCAACGGCGGTTCAGGGCCATTCCGTTTCGGGAATGGCCCTGAACCGCCGTCGTTCCTGCCGGATCGACTCAGCGATCTGGCAGGGTGATGTTGAGTTCCAGAATCGAGCAACTGCCCTGGCTTTCCAGTGCAACATGTACGTCGTCGTTGCCGATGTTGACGTACTTGCGGATCACGTCGACCAGTTCCTTCTGCAAGGCTGGCAAGTAATCCGGCGTGCTGCGCTGGCCGCGCTCATGCGCCACGATGATCTGTAGACGCTCTTTCGCTACCGAGGCAGTGCTTGGCTTTTTGTTGGCACGAAAGAAGTCAAAAAGGTTCATTACCTACCTCCAAACAGGCGCTCGAAGAATCCCTTCTTCGTAACATCGAGGAAACGATGTTCTTTTTCTTTGCCCAGCAGACGATCAACGGCATCGCTGTACGCCTGACCGGCGTCGCTCTGGTCGTCGAGAATCACCGGGACGCCCGAGTTGGATGCCTTCAGGACGGCCTGAGACTCCGGGATGACGCCCAGCAGGGTCACTGCCAGAATTTCCTTCACGTCTTCAACACCGAGCATTTCGCCATCACTGACGCGCTGTGGGTTGTAACGGGTCAGCAGGAGGTGTTCCTTGATCGGCTCTTCGCCGTTTTCGGCACGACGGGACTTGCTGGCCAACAGGCCGAGCATGCGGTCGGAGTCACGTACCGAGGACACTTCCGGGTTGGTCACGATAATCGCTTCGTCGGCGAAATACATGGCCAGGTGTGCACCTTTCTCGATGCCCGCCGGGGAGTCGCAGACCACGAAGTCGAAGTCTTCCTTCAACTGCATCAGGACTTTTTCCACGCCTTCGACGGTCAGCGCGTCTTTGTCGCGGGTCTGGCTGGCGGCCAGTACGTAGAGGTTTTCCAGGCGCTTGTCTTTGATCAGAGCCTGTTGCAGGTTGGCTTCGCCGTTGACCAC
>NZ_JBIUWQ010000074.1:0-26313 GCF_044743525.1 Pseudomonas sp. NPDC087598
AGGTCATCTCCTTCGCGATGAGCAATGTGTCTATTAAAAAGTGTCCACCATGTGTCCGAACACCTGTCCACCATGTGTCCGGTACATACACTCCCCGAGGTAGAGGGGACTGATTGGGGGATGCTCACGATCTCCGCCGACCTGAAAGCCTGTGCCGAATCCATAATCGGCTGGATCGTTCCGGTCGATGGATGACGCCAGACACCTCGGTCGGCCCCCTCTCCCTCCGGGACAGGGTTGGGGTGAGGAGCAAGCCTGACACCACTCTTGAACAAAATCCTGATTAGATAGCGACTCCGCCAGGACTCAACTCAGGAACCGCACTTGAGCACAGCACCCAAAGATCTACCTCGCCCCGAACCCGTCACCCTGCGCCAGGCCTGGCGTTTCTGGCTCAAGCTCGGCTGCATCGGCTTCGGCGGTCCGGCCGGGCAGATCGCGATCATGCACCAGGAACTGGTCGAGCGCCGACGCTGGATTTCCGAGCGACGTTTTCTCCACGCCCTCAACTACTGCATGTTGCTGCCCGGCCCCGAGGCCCAGCAACTGGCGACGTACATCGGCTGGTTGCTGCATCGCACTTGGGGCGGTGTGATCGCGGGAACGCTGTTTGTGTTGCCTTCGCTGTTCATTCTGATTGCGCTGTCGTGGCTGTATATGGCCTTCGGTGACGTGCAGGCCGTGGCCGGGGTGTTTTACGGGATCAAACCGGCGGTCACCGCCATCGTGCTGCACGCCGCGCATCGCATTGGCTCGCGAGTCTTGAAAAATGCCTGGTTATGGGCGATTGCCGGGGCTTCGTTCGTGGCGATCTTTGCGTTCAATGTGCCGTTCCCGGTGATCGTGCTCGGCGCGGCGTTGATCGGTTATCTCGGTGGGCGAATGGCCCCGCAGCGTTTCAATAACGGTGCGCAGCGCAACAGTGAAAAATCTTTCGGTCCGGCGCTGATCGATGACGACACACCGACACCCGAACACGCTCGATTCAGTCTGCCAAAGCTGTGGCGACTGCTGTTGATCGGCGCAGCACTGTGGTGTTTGCCCATGGCGTTGCTGACGGTCCTGTTCGGCTGGGATGGCACCTTCACGCAAATGGCCTGGTTCTTCACCAAAGCCGCATTGCTGACCTTCGGCGGCGCTTACGCCGTGCTGCCCTACGTTTATCAGGGCGCGGTCGGGCATTATGGCTGGTTGACGCCGACGCAGATGATCGATGGCTTGGCGCTGGGCGAAACCACGCCGGGACCGCTGATCATGGTCGTGGCGTTTGTCGGTTTCGTTGGCGCCTACGTGCAACCGATATTCGCTCCGGAACATGCCTTTGCCGCTGGTGCACTGGCGGCGACGCTGGTGACGTGGTTTACCTTCCTGCCCTCGTTTCTGTTGATCCTTGCCGGCGGGCCGTTGGTGGAATCGACGCACAACGCATTGAAGTTCACCGCGCCATTGACCGCAATCACGGCAGCAGTGGTCGGGGTGATTCTCAACCTGGCATGTTTCTTCGCCTATCACGTGTTTTGGCCGAGCGGGTTGTCCGGGGCAGCGGATATTTTCTCGATCGTATTGGCGGTAGCAGCAGCCCTGGCCCTGTTCGTTTTCAAACGCGGCGTGATTGCCGTGTTGATCGTTTGCGCCCTCGGCGGGCTGGGCTTTCACCTGATGCGCTGACACCTGGCCACCGAAACTTCCGTTTACACGCCCAGGGATTCCCCCTTACTATCCGGGCACACCGGTCGGCGGGCCTGCCCCGCCACCGACGTTTTCCGCCAACGGAAACACGCGTTATGAGTACGTCACTACAACAACGAAAATCGTTGACCGTCTCTGCACTGCGCACCCTCTCTCACGGGGGCGGCGTATGAATCGTATCGTCAATCTCCCCATGGCCCTGCGCCGTTCCAAGCTGCGTCACTCCGCACGCCCGCCGGATATCGCCTGCTGATTTCTGTCAGTCAGAAAAGATCCATTTGTGGCGAGGGAGCTTGCTCCCGCTGGACTGCGTAGCAGTCCCCTGCCTTTGAATCAAAAAGCGAGAGCCGCTTCGCGGGAGCAAGCTCCCTCGCCACAGGTTCTGTGTCACCTCTGACTGATCTCAATCTGAAATCCCCGCCGGGAGTCCGGCCCGAATCTGCGCGCCTGTGTGGCGCCATCGTGAGTGATTGATTATGAAATTCGCAGCCATCGAAGACGCACGCCTGTTCCTTGAACAGAACCCCGATATCGACATGATCGAACTGTTCATCCTCGACGCCAACGGCGTGCCACGCGGCAAGCTGTTGCACCGCGAAGAGCTATTGGCGGTGTATGAAAGTGGTCGGCCATTGCCCAGTACCATTCTCGGTCTGACCGTACAAGGTGAGGATGTCGAAAACTCGGGTCTGGTCTGGGACGTCGGCGATATCGACTGTCGCGCCTATCCGCTGGAGGGCAGCCTGGTACGCCTGCCGTGGCGGCAGATTCCGACCGCTGCGGTGCAGGTCAGCATGCACCCGACGGAGGGCATGCCGGCGAGCATTGCCGACCCGCGTCACCTGCTGATCAAGATCATTGACGGCCTCAAATCCGAAGGCTATCGCCCGATCATGGCGTGCGAACTGGAATTCTATCTGCTCGACGCCAAACGCGATCACAACGGCCGCCCACAACCGGCGCTGGATGCCGACGGCGGTCGACCGCGACACACCCAGGTCTACGGTTTGCGCGAACTGGAGCAGATCGAACCCTTTCTCGCCGACCTTTACAGCGCCTGCAAACTGCACGGCATTCCAGCGCGCACGGCGATCTCGGAATACGCGCCGGGGCAAGTGGAAATCACCCTCGAACATGGCGACGCGCTGGAAGCAATGGATCAGGCCGTGCGTTACAAACGGCTGGTCAAAGCGGTCGCGCACAAGCACGGCATGCAAGCGACGTTCATGGCGAAACCGTTCGATGATCTGGCCGGCACCGGGATGCACATGCATGTCAGCCTCGCCGATAACGAGGGGCGCAATCTGTTTGCGGCCGAGGACCCGGCCGGCACCCCGCTGCTGCGCACGGCGATTGGCGGCATGCTCGCGTCCTTGCTCGATTCGCTGCTGCTGTTCTGCCCCAACGCCAACTCTTACCGGCGTTTCCAGGCCAACAGCTATGCGCCGCTGGCGCCAACCTGGGGTGTCGACAACCGCACCGTCAGCCTGCGCGTGCCCGGCGGCCCGGCCAACACCCGGCACATCGAACACCGCATCTGCGGCGCCGATGCCAATCCGTATCTGGCCGCAGCGGCGATCCTTGCGGGTATTCATCGCGGCATTCGCGAGGATCTTGATCCGGGCGAACCGGTGGAAGGCAACGGCTATGCGCAGGCCAAGGAATTGCTGCCGACTGATTGGCTGACGTCGTTGCAGGCGCTGGAAAATTCGGCGTGGGCGCGGGATGCGCTGGGGCAGGAGTTTCTCGGGGTGTATCTGGCGGTGAAGCGTGCCGAGTATCGGCAGTTCATGGCTGAGGTGGGTGAGCAGGATTGGCGCTGGTACCTGACCGAAGCCTGAGAATCCACCTCTCCCTTGTGGGAGCGAGCCTGCTCGCGAAGGCGTCATCACATTCAGCAATTTGGGTGACTGACATACCGCTTTCGCGAGCAGGCTCGCTCCCACAAGGATTGCAATCCGATTCCCGAAATTTGTGTGGACACTGACATGACTGAACACTGCAATTCCTACTACACCGCCACCCTCAACCAGGACACCGACTACCCGACCCTGCAAGGCCGGCACAAGGTTGACGTGGTGATCATCGGCGGCGGCTTCACTGGCGTCGCCACGGCCGTGGAGCTCGCCGAAAAAGGCCTGAAAGTCGCCATCGTCGAAAGCCATAAAATCGGCTGGGGCGCCACCGGGCGCAATGGCGGCCAGGTCACCGGCAGCCTCTCCGGCGACGGTGCGATGCGCAAACAGATGCGCCCGACACTCGGCGATGAGGTCGACGACTTCATCTGGCACCTGCGCTGGCGCGGGCACGAAATCATCAAGCAACGCGTCGAGAAATACGCTATCCAGTGCGACCTCAAACACGGTCACCTGCATGCAGCCTACAAGCCCAGCCACATGACCGATCTGCGCCACGATTACGAAGAAGCCGTGCGCCGTGGACTCGGTGACGAGGTCAGCCTGCTCGACCGCAGCCAGGTGCGCGATTTGCTGCAAAGCGATCTCTATCACGGCGCAATCAAGAACACCCGCAACATGCACCTGCACCCGCTCAATCTATGTATCGGTGAGGCGCGGGCGGCGGAAAGTCTCGGTGCGCTGATTTTCGAAAACAGCGAAGTGCTGGAGATCATCCATGGCGACACACCCGGCGTGCGCACGGCTCACGGTCAGATCGACGCCAATCAGGTGATGCTCGCCGGCGACGTTTATCACAAGCTCGAACCCGGCCAGCTCAAGGGCAAGATCTTTCCGGCCATGGGCGGCATCGTCACCACGGCGCCGTTGGGTGATCTGGCAAAGCAGATCAACCCCGAAGACCTCGCCGTCTATGATTGCCGCTTCGTCCTCGACTACTACCGTCTCACTGCCGACGGGCGCCTGCTGTTCGGCGGCGGTGCCAATTACAGCGGCAAGGACTCACGCGACATCGCCGCCGAATTGCGCCCGTGCATCGAACAGACGTTCCCGGCGCTCAAGGGGGTGCAGATCGACTACCAGTGGAGTTGCGCGATGGGCATCGTCATCAACCGCATCCCGCAACTGGGCAAGCTTTCGGACAACGTCTGGTATTGCCAGGGTTACTCGGGCCATGGCATTGCCACGACGCACATCATGGGCGAAATCATGAGCCGGGCGATCACCGGGCAGATGACGCAGTTCGACACGTTTGCGGCGTGTCAGCACATTCGCGTGCCGATGGGCGATTTGCTGGGCAATCCATTGCTGGCGGCGGGGATGTGGTATTACCAGATGCTTGAAAAATTGCGTTGATCGCAATGGCCCTATCGCGAGCAGGCTCACTCCTACAAGGGGAGCGCATTCCAACTGTAGGAGTGAGCCTGCTCGCGATGAGGCAATCGGCCTCACTACAAATCTCAGTCAGGCAACTGCTCCACCTCGATCCCCAATCGCCGGTAATCCTCAACACTGCCCGACGCCAGATGCCGTTCGGTAATCAGCGTGTGCACCCGCGTGCACGGCGTCACCACGAACGGTTCCACTGCCCCCAACTTATCCGCCGTGGTCACCGCGATCACCTGAGCGGCGCTTTCGAACAGCGCCTGCTTCACCGGCACTTCATCGAAATACAGCGAACTCAGCCCCACCTCGGGATGAATCGCACACACCCCGGTAAACAGCACATCAGCCTTGATGCCTTGCAGCAGACGCACGGTCTCGTGACCGCTGACCGACATCGTCGCCAGATTCAGTTGCCCGCCCGCGAGAATCACCTTGATGCCCTTGTATTCGGCGAGCGTAATGGCGGTCATCGGCGAAGTGGTCACGGCGGTGAGCTTGATGTCAGCCGGTAAAGAACGCGCGATCTGCAGCGTGGTGGTGCCGGAATCGAACAGCACGATCTGGCCATCCTTCACCCGCCCGGCAGCAAGCTGCGCCAGCCGTGTCTTCACCTCATCGGTTTCACTGATGCGGGTGAAGTAATCCTTGCCGGTGTCTTTTGGTCGCGGCAGCGCCCCACCATGCACTCGTTGCACCAGGCCGGCGTTGTCCAGTTCGGCGAGGTCGCGGCGGATGGTGTCCTCAGACACCGCAAAGTGCTGGCTCAACTCGGAGGCCATGACTTTACCGTCGCGCTCGAGGATCAGCAGGATTTTCTGCCGGCGTACAGAGGGCAGTTCGATGACAGAGTGGTCGTGCATGGTTTTGCCTGTTTGTGCTTGTAATTGCAGGTTTTGCCGAGACTAGCGAAAGCCTCGAACAAATACAAACCGGCGGGTATCAATTGTTTCGATCATTGGAATCACTACGGCGAATTTTTTCTTTGCATTCAGCCTGTTCAGAATGGCCCCACTCTCAAAAGGCTTCAGGATGAACACCTTATGAATCTCAATTTCGCTTTCGCTTGCATGATCGTCGTGTCTTTCGCGGTTGCTTTGGGCCACGCCTGATCGAAAGCGAATCTCGCACAGCATCGGCGCTTTAATGGAAAGACCGGAATAGCTTTGATGCTTGCGTTGAAACGTGATCGATTGGGTCACGGCCCCTACCCCGATGTATCACTGTTCGAGGCGGCCAACCGCATTATGTCTGACCTGGTCATTCTTCATGGCATCGGCGCCCTGCTTAAAGGGAGGCTTTTCCCTTTTGACGAGTACATCGTTGAGTTTGGAAACGAAAACCGCAACAGCTTTGATATTCGCGCAGAATCTCAGAGTGGCACTCTCGCAGGCGAAGCATTTAATGCGGCTTCTTCCTTCTTCGGCACCAAGAAGCGCGCAGCTTTAAAGAAATTGCGCAGCAAAGCTCTAGAGCAAAGTTTCAGAGTCATCATGTTTAACGCTGAAGGGCCTCGTAGCGGTATCAGACCAGAGGTCGATGGCATCTTCCAAATCGCCGTTGATATAACCACGGGATCAATAGAAGTACACCCTGAACCTCACGTCGTTAAACCAACGAACTCCTGAATGCAGTGTCGCTTTTGTCAAACGAGTTCCTCACTGTAAATCCACACGCTGCTGTCATTCCGACACCACCCGCGCCTTGCGCACAAACAACGCATGCGCCTTCTCCCAGAAATTCCCCCCCAGCACAAAAAAACTGCCGACAAACATCAAATCCCCCAGCAACTGAAGCTGCCACAGATTAGGCCGCAAACCTGGCCAGAAGTTATCGAAATACGGTTCCAGAAACGAAGTGAGCAACGGCAGGCAAAACATCACCACACCGAGTCTGTGCCGCATTGGCGAGACTTCGGCGACAGGCGTCGGAAGCATCCCCGAGACATGCCGGCCAATCGTGCGTTTGAGTTCAGCGAATCCCGCCTTGCCCATCACGGCGATCACCAGCAGCAACAACACTTTGTTGCTGATAAACAGCACCCCTGTCAGCGCCGCAACTTTCGAACCCGGCACATCGAGGGCGGCAGCCAGCGGCACCATCAACCATGAACCGAGCATCAGGCAGATGATCGCCACACCGACCTTGAAGCGCCAGGTAGCGGGCGTCGGCGGTGTGACCGGATCTTGGGCAGTGTCCATGATTGAGTACCTGTTTTGGCGGGATGCCGTGCCTGAAAAGCGTAGCAGCAGAAACGCCCGATCAACCGGCAATCCGCGGTCTATGCTCCATTGACATTGACGGCCGGGGACACACGCATGCCTGCAACGACAGCCCTGCTGACGCGGCCCGGTCATCTGCTGTTGCTCGGAGCCCTGAGCTTGAGCGGCTGCGTGCGCCTGGGGCCGGATTTTCAAGCGCCGGGTGAAGCGTGGAGCAAACAGTGGAAAAGCCCGGCGCTGGAGCAGGCCAGTCAACGCGCCGCCCAACCGGATCTGCGCCAATGGTGGCAAGTATTCGCCGACCCGGTACTCGATCGCCTGATCGCCACAGCCGATGCGCACAACAGCAGCCTGAAAATCGCCGGCCTGCGGGTGCTCGAAGCCCGCGCACAACTGGGCATCGCCGAGAGCAGTCGCTACCCGCAATTGCAACAAGTCAGTGTCGACAGCCTGTACGTCGACCGCCACCAGTCCGGCGGCGGCAACCCACAGGATCTGCACTTCTGGCAACACAGCGCGGCGTTCGACATCGGCTGGGAACTGGATTTCTGGGGCCGTTTCAGTCGCGCAATCGAATCCTCCGACGCCAGCTACTTCGCCGCTCAGGCTAACTATGAAGACGCGCTCGTGCTGCTGCGCGCGCAAGTCGCCGACACCTACTTTTCCCTGCGTACCACCGAAGCCAGGCTGCGCGTCGCCCGAGAAAACGCGGTACAGCAAAAACGCAATTTTGAGATCACCGAAAAACTCTTCAGCAGCGGCCAGACCGCCGAGCTCGATCTGCAGCAGGCGAAAACCCAATACCTCGGCACGCTGAGCAGCATTCCCGCGTTCGAAGATCAACTGCTGCGCACGCGCAACGCCCTGGCTGTACTGGTCGGCCAACCACCCGGGGGCGCGGCGTTGATCGCTGAACAAACCGGGCTGATTCCGCTACTCGAGCGCGCCGTGCTGCAAGACGTCCCGGCCAATCTGCTGCTGCGCCGCCCGGACGTGCGCGCGGCAGAGCTGAATGTCGCCGCGCAATCAGCGTTGGTCGGTGTCGCCGAGACTGATCTGTATCCGTCGCTCACCTTGCTTGGCAGCATCGTCTGGTCGACTGATTCCCTCGGCGCCACCCCGCGCAGCCTCGACTTGATCGGCGGCCCGAGCCTGCGCTGGAACATCTTCGATTACGGCCGCATCCGCAACAACGTGCGGGTACAGGACGCGCGCTTGCAGCAACTGATCGAAGCCTATCGTGACAAGGTTCGGCAAGCTGCGCGCGAGGCTGACGACGCTGCCAGCGGCCTGAGTAAAGCGTTGGAGCGCGAGCGCATTTTGCGTGAGGCCGAAAGCGCGGCGCGACGTTCGCTGGTGCTGGCCAACACTCAATATCGCGAAGGTTATTCCGACTTTCAGCGAGTGCTCGACGCGCAACGTGCGCTGCTGGAATTGCAGGACAACTATCTGGTCAGCCGCAGCAACGCCGTGAGCAATCTGATCGCCCTGTACAAAGCCCTCGGCGGCGGCTGGCAGAGCAGCGCGCCGCCGATCGACGAACCGACCCGACAGCAGATGCAGCAACGCACAAATTGGGGCGATCTGCTCAGCGCACCGCCCGCCCGACCGGCGTATCCCCTCCCATCGCAGGTAAGCCGCCATGACTGACGCCGCGCCTCCAGCGCCCGCCCCCGCTCCAACGCCGGCCGATCCAGCGAAAAAAGGCATCCGCTGGGTGCTGCTGTTGATCGTGCTGAGCCTGGCCTGGTATCTGCTCGCCGACCGCTACACGCCCTACACGCAGCAGGCGCGCGTCGGTGCGTTTGTGATTCCGGTGGCGGCGGAAGTGGCCGGTCGAGTAATCCGGGTCAACGTGCGCAACAACCAGGACGTGAAGGCTGGGGATATTCTTTTCGAACTTGATCCGCAGCCGCTGCAAATCGCCGTCGATCGTGCCAAAGCAGACCTGGAGTCGACCCGTCGTCAGGTTGGCGCCGGCACCGCCGGCATCGCCTCGGCGCAAGCTTCATTGCGCGCCGCGCAAGCCAACGAACTCAAGGCGCGGCAGGACAATCAGCGACTCGAAGGTTTGTACAAACAAGATCCGGGGACCGTCTCCGTGCGGCTGCTGGAAGTGTCGCGAGCCAACCGTGAACAAGCCGTGGCCCAGGTCGCCGCCGCTCGCGCTGAAGTGCAGCGCGCGCAGGAGCAGGAAGGTGGCAGCACCGACACCAACGCACAGTTGCGCAGCGCCGCTTCGGCACTGGCCAAAGCAGAACTGGATCTGGCCAACACCCGCATCGGCGCACGCTCGGCCGGGTTGATCACCGACCTGCGCACCGACGTCGGCCAGTTCACCGCCGCCGGCAGCCCGCTGATGACCCTGATAGCGATCCATGACGTATGGATCAGCGCCGACCTGACCGAAAACAACCTTGGCCGCGTGCAACCCGGCACCCCAGTGGCTATCGTCCTCGACGCACTGCCCGGCGAAGTCCTCGACGGTCGCGTGCGCAGTGTCGGCTATGGCGTCAGCGTCGGCCAGACACCGGCGCCCGGCACCCTGCCGAGCATCCAGAACAGCCGCGACTGGTTGCGTCCGGCGCAGCGTTTTCCGGTGATCATCGAATTCACTGATGAGGCGAAAAAACGCCTGATCGACAGCCGCGCAATCCGTGCCGGTGGCCAGGCTGAAGTCATGGCCTTCCCCAGCGAAGGCAATCCGCTCAACCCGTTGGGGCGGCTGTTTGTCGGCCTGATGAGCTGGCTGTCGTATGCGTACTGAGCGCAGCGTCCCGGCGCAACGGGCCTTGCGCCTGGCGTTCGGTACGGCACTGTGCACCGCCGCCAGTTATATGCTGGCCTTGCCGCTAGCGTTTATTTCGCCCGTATTGGCTGTGTTGCTACTGGCGAGCCTGCCCCGGCCATTGCCGTTGAAAGGCGCGCTGGGGCTGGCGTTGGTCGCGGCGCTGACGACCAGCATCGGTCTGTTGCTGGTGCCGCTGCTGCGCTATTACCCGGTGAGCGGTGTGTTGTTGATCGGTCTGGGTTTGTTTCTGATATTTCGCTTCGGCCTGCGTGGCGGCAACCCGCTGATCGTGACCTTTCTGGTAATCGGCATGACCATGATTTCTGCCGCCGGGTTTGCCGAATTCGATCTGGCGATGGCAGTGATTGGCGCGCTGGTCAAAGGCCTGCTGCTGGCGGTTACGGTGGTCGGCGTCAGCCACGCAGTTTTTCCGGAGCGGCCAGACAGCCCTGTCCCCCCGAAACCACCCGCGATGCCTGCCGATGAAGTGCCGCGAGTGGCCCTGCGCGCCACCCTGATCGTCATGCCGACCTTTCTACTGGCCCTGAGCGACCCGGCCAGTTACTTGCCGATCATCCTCAAAGCCGTCAGCCTCGGCCAACAAACCTCCACACCCAGCACCCATCACGCCGGGCGCGAACTGCTCGGCTCGACCCTGCTCGGCGGCTTGCTGGCCGTGCTGCTCTGGTGTGGCTTGAGCCTGTTCGTGCATGTGTGGATGTTCTTTCTGTGGACGCTGCTGTTCGGACTATGGCTGGCGCGCAAGCTCTATCGCCTCAGCCCGACCACCTTCAGCCCCGGTTTCTGGCTCAACACCCTGGTGACGATGATCATCCTGCTGGGTCAATCGGTGCAGGACAGCGCCGCCGGCAAGGATGTCTACAGCGCATTCGCGGTGCGCATGGGCCTGTTCATCCTGGTCACGCTTTACAGCGCGTTGATGATGCACCTGCTCGCCGCGCACAAACCTCAGCGTCAAGGCGTGACCTGATAACCGCGCCCTTGCAGGCACCCGGTGTAGGCACTGGAACTGGCCGCCGCATCGGTCTTGCTCTGTGCGCGTCGATCCTGACGCTGGCGCGCGCCACCGACTACAGCGCCGGCCGCTGCGGTTTGTCTGGCGCGGTTTTGCCGGTAATCCTGTTTGCGATCATCGTCAACGGCATCGTAGAACTCGTCATGCTGACGACCGCGGACTTCGGCGCCTGTTGCACCCGCAGCAGCGCCCACTGCTGCGCCTTTCAGCCGACCGCCGGTTTGCGGCGTAGATGTGGTCGAAGTAGAGGCGATTGAGTAACAGTCGTTGATGTCGATCTGGGTTTGTTGCGAAGTCTGGCCCTTGAGCGGGACGACGGAGGACGGCATCCACGATGTCTACTGGAGTAGACATCGTATCGCCCGAATCGACTTGAACTTGCAGATCGTGACGGCAGGTAAGAAGATCTAAAACCGTCCACCATGTCTCCGAACATGTGTCCACCATGTCTCCGGTACATACACTCCCTGAGGGAGAGGGGACTGACTGCGGTGATTATTCGAGGTGCATCGAGCCGAACTCAGGACTTGAACGGCCCATAAATCGGCTCCCGTTCCCCTCGCCCCCTTGGCGGGGTGAGAGGGATCGGTGCAACTGACACCCCATAAATCAGCTTTCCTCCCGCACCCGCCGCACCTGCACCAACAACGCCGGCGCAAAATGCAGCAGCACCATCCGCGCCAAATGGTGAGTCAGGATAAACACCACATTCAGCCCCCCGCCAAACGCGACAATCGCAATTGTCTCGATCGCCCCCGGCATGTACGCCAGCCACAGTGACAACGGATCACTGCCCAACCATCGCGCCGCGACCTCTGCGAACGCCGCAGCAACCACGATCATCAACCCGACCGACACCAGCGCCGTGCGCCCATGCCGCCCAAGCTCCGCAATGCCTAACCCCTGAAACCGCGAACCAATGCGCACGCCAAGAATCAGCGCTGCCAGATTCAAACTCCAGTCCGGTATGTGAAAGCCTTGCATCCAATCCGATTTCACAAACACGGCGGTGAGGATGATCGCCGTCAACATGAACGGCGCCGGCACGCCAATCACCAGCAACAACCGTCCCAGCAGCACGCTCAAGCCAATCACTGAAAGCACGGTCAGCGCCATGCCTGTGGTCAATGCATCGCCTTCAATCACTGCAGTGGAAGCCTGTCCCGGAATCAAAAAACTCACCAGTACAGTGATCAGCAACAGGCGCATCAGATGCACGATGATGACCTTGCTCGACGCCTTTTCCGACTCCAGCAAATCGAACACCGCCGCCAGCGCCCCCGGATACACCGCCAGCAGCGCATCGGTGCGATTCCACCCGGCCCCGCGCGTCAGCCACCACCCGGCGAGCGCAATCTGCACAATCAGACACAACAGCAACACGCCGAGGCTCGGCAACATTGCCGATGCCACCTCACTGTCCCACGCTGAGAACATCAACCCGGTGGCGATGCCCAGCGCGACCTGGATGTAGCCCAAACCATAAGGTGTCGCGGGTGCGAAGCCTGATCGGGTGACGACCAAAGCGGTGACAAGAATCGAGCCCAACAGCAAGCCATGCGGTACACCGAGGGATTGCAACACGGCGCCAACCCCGGCGGCGATCAATAGACACAGAATGGATTTCATATTCGCCTTCCTGGCAATTCAACTGACCCGCCCCAATACCCGGTAAGAGCAGCCTCAGGCAGCTCCCGGGAATGTATGTGTTTTTATCAGCGCAACCGCCCGATGGCGCGCCGGTATTTTTCGATCCGCTCGAGATCCTCCCAACTCGGCGAGGCGATCCGCGACAGGTCGCTGTTCTCTTCCAGATCCGCGAGCTTCACCACCCGGCCGATCGGGTTCTGTGCAGCGCGTTCGATGAAATCCTCGTAGGACTCACCGCGCACTTTGGTCACCGACTCGATAGCGCTCAGCACCTCATCGCTGAAGCCTTCCTTGCGCAAGTCGTCGAAGCTGATAGCGCAATCCTCAACCACATCGTGCAGCACCGCGACGATGCGTTCTTCCAGCGTGGTCATGCGCAGCATCACCTTCAGCGGATGCAAGATGTACGGCGCCCCACCCTTGTCCACCTGACCCGCGTGCGCGGTGGCGGCGATGGCAATTGCGCGTTCGAGTGTTTGCGTCATGGAAATCACCTCAGATTAAATGCCGTACCGGCCGCCGACATGAATATTGCGTTTGAGCCAGGCGCCAATCGCTTTCAAGCGCCCGACTGGTTTCGCAGGCTTAGAGTGATGCTTGAGAATCATCGACACCAATGTCACTTGATCCGCCCCAGGATGTGCGTCGATCAACTCCGCGACCCAGGCACAATCGGCTTTTTTCAGATGCTCGCGCCAATCCCCGGGCCAGGCATCCAGCTCATCCAGCGCCAACCAGCGCGCACCGCCCTGCTCGGCATGCCCGCCGCCAATCGATTGCTCGAAACAGAAAGGCGTGGCCGCTCGTGACAGGTCGATGCTGAAGAAGTAGACGTCGTGGGTCTTGTGCTGCGGCGTGGGGGCGTTGTTGCGACCGCCGATTTCGATCATGTGTGGGTCCGTCCGTGGCCAGGCGTTACAAACTGTTTCATGCATACCATCACGGATTCACCCAACCATGGCAAATCAAAAATCAACTGAATCGCACCAATCAACATCCGGAGACGCTTCAAAATTTTCGTCCTGCGCATAGGCCGTCCATGAACTTTTCTTTAAAATGATGTCAATTCGATATCAATGCTCGTCTTTAGTCATGCGGCATTACTCAGCGTCAGGCTGTTCCCTGACAATCATGGAAGTACCCCCCGATGAGACTGATTCTCGTGATGTTATTGATGTTGAGCGGCTACGCGCACGCCGGTTGTGAAAACATCAAAGACGATGACCAACGCAACTATTGCAAGGCCAAGGAAGGCTGGGGTGGCTGCCAGAACATCAAAAATGACGACATGCGCAACGCCTGCAAGTCTGAAGCTGAAGGTAGCGATAGCTGTGGGAACATCCGCGACGATGATCAGCGCAATCTCTGCAAAGGCAAGAGTGGCATCGACAGCTGCACGAACATTCACGACGATGACCTGCGTAACTTGTGCAGGGCACAACAAGGTCGGGGTGGCTGCC
Source organism: Pseudomonas sp. NPDC087598 (assembly GCF_044743525.1). Taxonomy (NCBI): domain Bacteria; kingdom Pseudomonadati; phylum Pseudomonadota; class Gammaproteobacteria; order Pseudomonadales; family Pseudomonadaceae; genus Pseudomonas; species Pseudomonas sp. NPDC087598. Next base: position 14,148 of record NZ_JBIUWQ010000074.1, read on the forward strand.
AGAACATCAAAAACGATGACATGCGCAGAGACTGCAGAGCCACGACCAATGGCTAATGGGTGCCACTGACGCCACTGCCCCCAAGAGTCGTTGCGGCCCGGTCATCTCGCAAATAATTTTGCCCGCCTCTGGCACGAGGCGGGCACTCGGGATTGACCGCCCGGTATACTCCCCCGCCATGCTTGCCCCGCATCACGCCTCAACCTGGAAAGGACACCGATGAGCAGTATTCCACTCTCCGAGCAGATGGGCGCAATGGCCTTGGTCGATGAGTTGCGCCATCAGCAGAAACAGGTTCAGGAACACCTCGATCTGCCACGACGCCGCGCCGAAATTGCCGAGCGCATTCGCAGCTATTACCAGAACCAAAACATCGCATTCGACGACAACCTGATCGAACAAGGCGTGCATCAGGTGTTCGCGCGTCGCCTGCTGCTGGAAATGCCGCCCGTGGGTGCAATCGACACCTGGCTGATCAAAACGTTAGTCCGGCGCTCCGGTGTGATCAAAACGCTGCGAACCTCTGCCATGGTGCTATTGGTCATTGCCTTCGCGGTTTACAAATTCACCAGCCCGACGGTTTACAGCCCGGCCGAAGTGAGCGAGGTCAGCACCGACGCCGCGATTGTCCGCGGTGATCGCAAAAAGCTGTTCCAGGAAGTGGACAAGCAGCGTGGCGCCGTGGAGGCCCTGGCTCGCAGGCTGGCCGAACAACCGGACCCGCAGGCCAGCGTATTGCTGCAGCGCGCCCGAAGCGCGCTGCCGGCTACCGACGTGCGCACGTCTATCGGTCTTTCAGAACCCGTCACATCGGCAAACGCAGCCGCGATCGAAATTCGGCTCAAAGAACTCAAGGAGGGCCGGTATGCAGTCAACCGGTCTCTGTACGAAGTTGAAGGCAATGTGAAGTATGCCGGACGTATCCTCGACACTCGTAATCAACTCAAAGAAATGCTGCAAGACCCGAAGTTTGCCCTCGGGATTGCCCACTCCAGCAATCTGGACCAGCGTCTGGCGGAAGTCGACCAATTGCTCAAGCAAGTCACCGACTACGACAGTAACCAGGATGCTTCAACGGCTTACAACGATCTGCGTGGCGATCTCTGGAACTATAAACAAGACATGGTCGAACTGCAGTCCATGCGCTACCGCTCGCTGAAAGAGCGCATCACCTCCCGCTGGGTACCGGATGAAATCCGACCCCAACTGCGCAGAAAAGTCGAAGTCATCCACCAGTTCCTTGAAGCCGGTGACTCGGCGGCCGCCGAACGAAAAATCAATCATCTGATCAGCTCGATGAAAGATGCAGGCTACTGGCGCCGCTGGGGTGGTTCGGGAGAATGACAGATTGAGAAGGACGCCCCCCATGAGCAGTACCGCACTCTCCGAGCAACTGACGGCAATGGCGTTCATCGACAAACTGCGCCATGAGCAAAAGCAGATTCAGGATCATCTGGACCTGCCCCGCCGTCGCGCGGACATCGCCGAGCGCATCCGCGCCTACTACATCGGTAACGCCATCGAGTTCGACGACAGCCTGATCGAACAGGGTGTGCGGCAGTTTTTCGCCCATCGGCTGATGCTGGAGACCCCGGCACTCAATGGATTCGATACGTGGCTGGTCAAGTGGCTCAGCCGCCGTGGCGCTTCGCCGGCGAGCGTCAAACCGGGAGACATACGCCTGGCGCCACTCATTCTGCTGATCCTGTTATTCAGTGCGCCGATCCTGTGGGCGACTCACCACAACAAGGATGCCGGGAGAGTTGACAGCCTCGTCAAAAATGCCTGGCCGATACGCGACAAAAGCTTCAAGTTGAACGAGCAAGTGCAGTCAATAACCAAACGTCTCGCGGCGTTGGGCAAGAGCAACGCGGAGCAGCCGAACGCGAACGTCAGCCGTTTGCTCCAGCGTGCGCAATCCAGAATGCCAACCAGCACTTTTCGCACGGACCTTGGTGTGGATTTAAAAATCACCAAAGACAATCTGGACCCGGTGGAATCGCAAGTCATGACACTCAAAGCTCAGCAATTGCGGTTCGAAACCGACTCTGACCAAATCTACAACGACATCAAGTATGCCGGTGCAATCATCTGGATGCGCCAGAGCCTGCGTGACATCAGCCAAGATCCGAAGAGTGTCGCCAGCATCGAACAATCCGGCAGTCTGAAACAGCAAATAACCCTGCTCGGGCAACAGCTTGAGCGCATCGACAACGAGACGACTTACGACGACGCGTTCTCCACGTTCCGTGATATCGACGACGAGCTGTTTGGCCTCGGTCAATAAACCACCGGCTGCCTGGCCACCCTCACGAAAGGACACCTGATGCCCAGCATTCCACTCTCCGAGCAACTGGCGGTAATGGCTCTCATCAATGAGTTGCGCCATCAGCGTCGGGCCGTTGATGAGCATCTGGATCTACCGCGACGGCGCGCTGAAATCGCCGAGCGCATCCGTGCCTATTACCTGAGCCAGAACCAGCCCGTGGACGACGACTTGATCGAACAGGGTGTGCGTCAGCTCTTTGCCCGGCGTTTGATCCTCGATACGCCGCCAACCCATCCTGTCGGCTCGTGGCTGATCAGGACGCTGGTAGATCGGCAGGCGCTGACCGGCCGCATCCGACGCCTGCTGCCTCAGTTCGTTATCCTGCTCCTGTTGGGCATTGTGCTGGGAGGTGGCGTGCTCCTGCAAAGGCAGTGGGCTTCCGGCGGGGACGATATGAAAGTTCTTGAAGTCAAATTAGCTGCACATAACTTGTCCGGCAGTCTGCGCGATCAGAACACAGCGCTTCAGAAGCTCCAGACGCTGTTCACAAAGGTTCAGCGCGAAAACGCACAACAGCCGGACGAGACAGCTACCCGCCTGCTTCAGCGTGCCGAACAGAAACTCCCGACTCGCGGCCTGCAGACCGACATCAGCAGTAACACCCCGGTCACCCGCGATAACGTCTTGGCCCTGGGCTCGCAGATCAACGACCTTGACCAGCAACGTCTGCAATTGAATCGGGACACCTACGCGGTCGAGCAAGACATCCAGCGCGCCAGCGGCATTCTCGGCACACGCCGAATGGTCCAGGAGTTACTGAAGGATCCGAAACGTGCCGCCGCCATCGCCCAGTCGAGCAACCTCGATGAACGCCTGGCCGAGATTGACCAGGCGCTGAAAAACATGGATGACAATCAGGGGGCGGCGTATGCCGCTTACTCGGAACTGTCGCGTGACCTGTTCGGCGACACCAGTCTGTTGGACTTGCAGACCAGTCGCTTCCAGGGATTGCGGGCACGGATTGAGCGTAAGGAGTTTCCAGCAGAAATACGCGAATCCTTGCAGTCGCGCCTGCAAGAGATCGAAGCCGACCTGAACAAGGGCAACTCGAACGCCGCCGAGAAAAAAATCACTCAGACACGAAAAAAACTCAGGGCAGCAGGCTATTGGTCGCAGTATTGACCAGGCCAACTTTCAGCCTGCAATTTCTTCCCTTGAACGCCACTCGACAGGTACTGTAATGACTTCAACCACCCAGCACCAGGCGTCATCGTCCAGTCAATCGACCGCCAGACAGACGCCGGCGCACAGCGCCAAAGACTACGAAGACATCCGCCAGGAATGCAGGGAAAAACTGCGCGCCTACAATGAAAACGAAGCCTATGTCTTCCTGCGCGATCGGGCCTATGGCACCGACGAATACGCGCTCGGCTTTTTCCAGCGCTGGCTCGACGGCCTGCTGGCCAAACGCATCAACTACGCTGGCAATCGCCAGAACGAGTTGATGCTACAGGCGATGCAGGCACGTAATGAAGAGCTGCACGGCAAGCCTGCCCGTTTGCGTTAATGCTTGCTCACACCCAGAACAGACGACACCACGCAAGGACACTCGATGACCAACTACCTCGAACGGGCACTCACTGGTTTGCGCACGATCGGCATCAACCTGTTTCAACCCGTTCATGATGCACCGGTGCTGGTACTTCTCGACCGCGTCGCTCAGTACGACAACAGCAAAGTTACCGCCATCGCTTCGGTACTGCAGCAGTCGACCGCCTTCAACAGTATGGTCCGCGAGCAGATTGAAGGCATGGACATTTCCACGCGCTTCATGGACATCACCCAGCGCTTCACCTCGATCCGCGAAGACGCTTCGGCCATGGCCGAATGGATGGACGACGGCCGCCTCGACACTCTGGAAAAACTCAAGCTGAGCTGGATGAACCTGCGTCGCGGCTCGATTCCCAGCCGCTTCAATGACATCCGCGAAAGCTACTTGCAGGTGTGCAAGTCGGCCAATGACCAGATTGCCCGGGAAAGCGTGGTGCTTGAGGCGTACATGGACTTCCGGATGGCGATGAAAGCTGCCGAAGTCGACGCCCAGCAAGTTCTGGCAGTGGCCGGCAAAGCGCTGGAGCAACGCACTCAGGCGCTGAACGACGCCAGTGCTCAGGTCAGCGCTGCCGAGACTTCCGAGCCGGCCCGGCGCGCCAGCCTGGAGTTGCAACGCGATGAAGCCGTGCGTGCCCTGCAGGATGAAGACAAGCGCTACCAGATCGTCAAGGACATCGCCGATGACCTCAAGGTCGGGTACAACACCGCCGAAATGATATTTGCCCGAATCAATCAGGTACACGTGATCAAGGAGCGCCAGTATCAGCGCATGGTCTCGTTCTTCTCCACCAACGAAGTAGTACTCACCGGCCTCGCCGTATCCTTCATCAGCAACAGCGGCCTGGCCGAAGCGACCCACACACTCAATGCCACCACCGAAGGCATCAGCAAAGGGCTCGAAGCGTTGGGCTCTGCCGGCAATCAACAGATTGAAGCGGCGGTCAAAGCCAGCTACGGCTCGACCATCAAGGTCGATTCGGTTCGTGCGCTTGCCGATGCGACCCTGAGCTTCCAGACCGACATGCAGAGCCTGACCGACAGCTACCGCGCCGAATCAAGCAATGCCGCCCGTGACATTGCCGATGCCGTGGAAGATGCCAAGCGCAAGTTTGCAGCGCTGCTGAGCAAGGCTGCCTGAAGTTTCCAAAGCAAAAACGCCGATGCCTGCCTGGGCATCGGCGTTCATGTACGTCGCATGACGTTGAAGGTTTGCGCACATGAAAAAGGGACACCATCGGGTTTCCCTTTTTTGCTTTTGGGGCAAACAGATCAATTAACGTTTCATGGCTTCGCACTGGTTGCGCAGGTCCCCATCGCCGATGCTCGCACAGCTACTGCCCTGCTTCGCTTCGCAGAAGGCGCGCTGATCACGATCGCCGATGCTGGCGCATGAACCACCCTTCTCCGCTTCGCAGGCCGTGCGCAAATCGTAATTGTCGATGGAATAACAACTGGCGCCTTTCTTGGCGTCGCAATAGGCGCGCTGGTCACGGTCCGCGATACTAGCGCATGAACCGCCCCTCTCCGCTTCGCAGGCCGTGCGTAAATCGTAATTGTCGATGGAATAACAGCTGCTGCCTTCCTGCATGGCCTGGCAATAATTGCGTTTGACAGGATCACTGATGCTGGCACAACTGGCGGAAACGTAACCACTGAACATCAACAACATCGCAAGAATCAGTTTCATCTCACACTTCCATGGGTTTGCCGGGAAACAGCCTGGCACTGGTTGATCCGTTCGAAATGAGCGTCGCGACACGCCATCAAATTGACATCAATTTAAAGGAAAGTTCCCAACGGGATGCAAAGCCATGATTTGAGATTCGACCGAATTTGAAGTCTGAAAAACGCGTAGGAAAACACCCCTTGTGGCGAGGGGATTCATCCCCGATGGGCTGCGAAGCGGCCCCAACCCGGCGAGCTCATTTCTCCAGATACGCCGCACGCCACGAATTACGACGACTGCGTCGCCGAGCGGGAGCAAGCTCCCTCGCCACAGGGTGGGGTTTGCGTCCATTAACACCATGACGACGCAAAAACAGCTCCACCATTACGCCCACATGTGTCACCCCGCCACGGACAAACCAGTCCTTTTGATCAACGCCGACGCGCCACTGCGCGAACTCCACGCCTGCCTCGCCGAACGCCTGAACGCCGTCCTCAAATACCTCGACCTCAACGCCTGCACCAGCCTCCCCGACTACGCCGAGCGTGACATCAACACCGTCACCAACATCGCCAGAATCATGGTGCAGGATGTGAGTGATGCGTTTCGAGTAATCGAACAGCGAGGTTTCGACGCGCGGTCCTGATAAACAACGCATCGCCAAAAGTGCCAACTTCATAACTGCCCGGTCATCCAACCAGCGATAACGTCGTTGGCACTTCGGAATAATCATCTCCTGACTTCCTCGCCCCTTGTAAGACACGTCTGAACATCACCCACAGCGAACCCGCACCTCACTGTTTCGGCTTTAGTTGACGGTTACTCTTCAAACAAGAGTTTTCCAGTCAATAAAGCAGAGCATCCATGGCCAACCACAGCTACATGAGCATTACCGGAAACCGACAAGGATTGATCTCCGCCGGTTGTTCCGACACAAATTCAATCGGTAACAAATGCCAACTGGGACACCTCGACGAAATCATGGTCCTGGCCTACTCCCACAACATGACCACCGGCAATAACGGCGGAGTCAGCGCTGACCGTGGCAAGCACTTGCCGATCATGATCACCAAGAACATCGACAAATCCTCCCCCCTCCTGTCTTCCGCACTTCACGAACGTGAAGTGCTCGACTGCACCATTTTCTTCTACCGAACTTCTCCCGCTGGTACCCAGGACAAATACTTCAAAATCCACATCGCCGGCGCAAAAGTCGCCCACATCAACCTCCAGGTTCCCCACGCCATCCACCTGAATGACGCACAGCCACAGGAACTGGTCTCATTCACGTACCGAGAGATCAGTTGGACACACATCCAGGCGGGCACGTGCGGCTACAGCACTTGGGGAAATGACGATGAATGAGGATTCGTGTGACATTAACGACGTCACACGAGCCGCTTCTGATCTGGTCGCCTTCGGCTGCCAGATTGGCGCGACTCAACTGTATGACAGTTTCACTCAGCTTCGATTTAGTGAGATCGTTTCGTCTTATGCGAATGAGATTATTCGGGCGGTGGATGAAGGTGTTATTAGTGCGAAGCAAGGGTTGAAGGAACTCTGGGAGGAACACTCTGACTTATCGAAAAACATCTCATTCTATGCGCAAAACGGTGTAAGTGTTGCGGCGGGAGTGATGCAATTGCAAATAGGCTCCATACAATTTTCGAACAAAAGTCCACAAAATATATTTGCCGGAGCACTCTATTCGGCGCATGGAATCAATAACATTCATGAAGGGGTAGTAAACATCTACAACGGTCCTGACGCACAAGGCACAGTTGGCCCAATTCGTAAATTCTATCAATTCGTGGCAAACGATACTCATAAAGGAAACATTGCTTACTACAGCGTAGACTTAATTCTTTCCGGTCTTGGCATGCTGCAGCACGTGCGAAAACCCGGCTCAATGGAGTTATTCAATCACGACCCAATTAATTATGAGCGCGCTTACAACCAAATGAGCAATCTGTCTTTAGCACTTGAACTATTGATTGACAGCATAACAGTCAAAAACATAAGCGAAGAGACGGAATTTCGACAGAACCATTAAATTATCACTTTACCTTGAATTCCTCGCCAGACAGCATATACATATAAACCAGAGTAAAGACCACAAGACCTAACAGTCTATAAATAACTTCAGACAGACTCACCCAATCCTTAATCGCATAATAAAAAACCTCCTCCACAAATAATGCGCAATTAAAGAGAATATATTGCTTCACCCATACGGGATACCGATCACTTTGTACATTCCGCCCCCTCAACTCCGCCACTTGATCAGGAAAGCAGTAGCGAAAATTAATGTATAAAAGCAATACAAAAATCAGACCAGTTACAATTTCTTTTACAGCCTTCAATGCTAAAAAAATCTCACTGATAAAATTCATCTGCACTAACGCGCCAATGCCACTCAAAGCAATAGTCAAAAAAAATAAAAATATTATTTGAGCCATGAATCTTAACGCCATGACCTTACCCGCCTTACCAATCCGCCCTGACACCTACAAAAAATCTCAGCCAAGCAATTCAAACATGCCAGAAGAACAATAGCGTCATGGATGCCGCGTCATCGCGTACTTACTCAGAGTTTTCTTACAAAGAAATACCATCGATCCTACAAACTTTTCCTCCGATCAAGAAATTACCACGCTCCCATAAGGAATCCTCCACTCCACGCTCCATGACGAATGTCCACTGCGGCGAAAAAACCACCTTGTTCATCTCGAAAATGGTTCTGGAATAGACAGTGTCAATTTGATAGCTTCAGTGCCCATTATCATGAGACCGACCGCTGGGTAAGCCACGAATGACCAAATGACGCAGACGTGTTCAAAAGAAGTCATTTTTGAAGGGCAGGCTCCTGCAAGTAAACCGTCACCTACATGATCCACCCCAAACCATTACGGACAGAAATACCCATGAAACTGTTGTACGCAGGTTCGGCCCTGCTTTTAATTGCAGGTTGCGCGCCGATGCCGCAATACGAGCCCCCGGCCAATGCACCTCAAGCGCAGATTCGCAGTGAGATGGACGCATTACTCAGCCGCCACAACTACATCGCCCTCAGCGCAGCGCCCACCATCGCTTGCAAGTACGGCAGATCAGTCCCGGTGACACCCGAGCGGCAATTGTTTTCGGTCAGAGGTGGATATCCAGCGGAGCATCAGGATTTTCGAGCCATTGAAGCCGGCAAGCCGATCCGCTTGGTGCTTGAGGGTGCGGCCACAGCGCAACGCAGGTGCTCGGTCGAATTTGTCACCGAGTTCAAGCCGGGCGCTCGGTATGTGGTCAAAGGTGGAATCACCGATGGCCCGACTGTCATAAGTGGCTGTCAGATCAACATCGTCGATCTGGATTCCGGAGCTCGACTGGTTCTGGCTGAGCAGACACCTGCCAACAACTGTGCTCTGGATCGGTTAACAATGCCAACGCCCTGAGGGCACTGGCATAGAGTGCGCATGAAGCGGCCATCCGCCGCTTCTGGCATCCGTCAGGTATCAGAAATTCGCCGGCGTATTCGCACTAATAATCTCAGCCTCATCCGCCCCGATATTGCGGAACTTGTGCGGCAACGTCGTCGGGAAGTAATACCCATCCCCCGCATTCAAAACACTCACCGACCCATCCACGGTCAACTCAACCGTCCCTCGCGTCACCAGACCACACTCCTCGCCTTCCGCATGCACGATCGGCTCTTCCCCGGAACTCGCACCCGGTGCGTATTGCTCGCGCAGCAGGCGCATCTGGCGGCTTGGCACCGAGGCGCCGATCAGCAGCAGACGCAGGCCATGGCGGCCAAGATCTGGCTGTTCGTTGGCGCGGAAGACGTATTGATGTTCACGCGGCGGCTGGTCGAAGGTGAAGAAGTCGGCCAGGGACATCGGGATGCCTTCGAGCAGCTTTTTCAGTGAGCTGACCGAGGGACTGACGCGATTCTGTTCGATCAGGGAAATGGTGGCATTGGTCACGCCGCTACGCCGGGCCAGCTCGCGCTGGGAGAGTTTGTAGCTTTCGCGTACTAGTTTGAGTCGAGAACCCGTATCCATGACAGCCTTATGTGAGAACGACTTAAGGGCGATGGGGGTGGGTGGCGGGTGACGCGCCGAGGGCGCGGATCACGTTGCTCCCGTGTCCCGGAACCGTGAAAGGCGGCTATTAAATCACGTTTGGTGGTGTTGCTCAGCAGGTTCGATGGACGGTGCGGCAAAAGTCCTTCTTGCCTTGGTCATACAGTCACTGTGGGAGCGAGCCTGCTCGCGAAAGCGCTGTGTCAGGCGACATCGATGTTGGCTGATATGACCTCTTCGCGAGCAGGCTCGCTCCCACAGTTGGATCTTTTTTGTGTCAGTCGGCTTTGTGGAGGTGGTCAGGCCGTCATCGCTGGCAAGCCAGACTCCCACAGGGTTTGTGGTGTTTCTGTGGGAGGGATGGTGTGTCAGATAAAAAACCGGCGGGGTCTTGGGGACCGCCGCCGGGGAGGTAACTTAGATGCCGAAGCGGTCGCGTAGCGAGTAGTAAACGGCGCCCAAGGCCGTTAACGGCGCGGAGAAGGTGCGGCCGCCGAGCATTGGCATGTGCGGGAGCGAGGCGAAGGCGTCGAAGCGTTCGGCATCGCCACGGATCATTTCCGAGATCAGTTTGCCGGCCAGGTGCGAGCAGGTGACGCCGTGGCCGCTGTAGCCTTGCATGTAGTAGGCGTTTTTCTCGATGCGGCCGAATTGCGGCATACGCGACATGGTCAGCAGGAAGTTGCCGGTCCAGCGGTAATCGATTTTGACGTCTTTGAGCTGCGGGAAGGTCTTGAGGATCTTCGGACGGATCAGTTGTTCGATGTCATCCGGTTCGCGCGCACCGTAGACCACGCCGCCGCCGTAGAGCAGACGGTTGTCGGCGGTGAGGCGGTAGTAATCCAGCAGGTAGTTGCAGTCTTCAACGCAGTAGTTGTTGGTGATCAGGCTGCGCGCCTGTTTCTCGGTCAACGGTTCGGTGACGACAATCTGCGAGCCGCACGGCATGCTTTTCGCGGTCACGCGGTTGTCCAGACCTTGCGGCAGGTAAGCGTTGCCGGCGATCAGCAGGTACTTGGCGCGCACCTGGCCTTTGGCGGTGCGCACAACGTTTGGCTCGCCGTACTTGATTTCAACGGCTGCCGATTGCTCGTAGATCTTGCCGCCCAGACGCACGATGGCGGCGGCTTCACCGAGCGCCAGGTTCAACGGGTGAACGTGGCCGCCCTGCATGTCGAGCAAACCACCGACGTAGGCGTCGGAGCCGACTTCACGACGGATGTCGGCCGCGTCTAGCATCTTCAGATTACGGTTGCCGTAGCGCTCCCAGCTGCGCTTCTGCTCAGCCAGGCCGTTGAGTTGTTTCTTGTTCATCGCTGCGAAAATGCCGCCCGGGCGGTAGTCGCATTTGATGTCGTATTCCTTGATCCGCGAACGAATGATGTCGGCGCCTTCGAAGATCATGCTACCGAGGATTTCCGCAGTCTTGTCGCCGTAGCGCTCTTCGATCACATCGACGTCGCGGCTGTAGGAGTTGACCAGTTGACCGCCGTTGCGACCGCTGGCGCCGTAGCCGACTTTCGCTGCTTCGAGCACGGTCACTTTGTAGCCGGCCTCGGTCAGAAACAATGCCGAGGACAGGCCGGTGTAGCCGGCGCCGATGATGCAGACGTCGCACTCGACCGACTCTTCAAGCACCGGGAAGTCGATGACTTCGTTGCGGGTGGCGGCGTAGTAACTGTTGACGTGTTGTTGTTTCATTTTATTGTTCTCCGAGGGTCGCCGGTTGACGGCGACCACCGTGGTAAAAGAGTTAGAGCTTGATCCAGGTCGCTTTCAGCTCGGTGTACTTGTCGAACGCGTGCAGCGATTTGTCGCGACCGTTTCCCGACTGTTTGAAGCCACCGAACGGCGCGGTCATGTCGCCGCCGTCGTACTGGTTGACCCAGACGCTGCCGGCGCGCAGGCCACGGGCGAAGGTGTGCGCCTTGCTCAGGTTGCTGGTCCAGACCCCGGCGGCGAGGCCGAAGATGCTGTCGTTGGCAATCTGCAGCGCTTCTTCAGCGGTGTCGAAGGTGATCAGCGACAGCACCGGGCCGAAGATTTCTTCCCTTGCGATGGTCATGGCGTTGGTCACACCGTCGAACAGCGCCGGTTGCACGTAGAGGCCACCGGTTTCTTCGAGAGTGCGCTGGCCGCCAGCGATCAGCTCGGCGCCCTGCTCGCGACCGATGCTGATATAGCGCAGCACGTTGTCGAGTTGACGCTGATCGACCACGGCGCCGACGGTGGTGGCCGGGTCGAGCGAGTGGCCGGGTTTCCACGCTTGCAGCGCTTCCACCAGCAGCGGGATGAATTGTTCGCGGATCGAGCGCTCGACCAGCAGACGCGAACCGGCGGTGCAGACTTCGCCCTGGTTGAACGCAATGGCGCCGGCCGCCGCTTGTGCTGCCGCGCGCAAGTCCGGTGCGTCGGCAAACACAACGTTCGGGCTCTTGCCCCCTGCTTCGAGCCAGACGCGTTTCATGTTGCTTTGGCCGGCATAAATCATCAGTTGCTTGGCAATCGCCGTGGTGCCGGTGAAGGCCCGGCCGTCGACGTCCG
>NZ_JBIUWQ010000074.1:26323-27939 GCF_044743525.1 Pseudomonas sp. NPDC087598
AAGAAGAATTCCAAAATCCATTTATCCTTTAAAGACAAGAAAGTCGACGTCCATGTGCAGCGCCAGCGCCTTGCCGACGGTGTGGCCGAAGCCTGGCAGAACGTTGAACACGCCTTTCGGAATACCCGCGTCCAGCGCCAACTGAGCGATGCGGATCGCGGTCAGCGGCGACTTTTCCGAAGGTTTCAGGATGAACGAGTTGCCTGCTGCGAGGGCCGGGGCGAATTTCCAGCTGGCCATGATCAGCGGGAAGTTCCACGGCACGATCGCCGCAACAACGCCGGATGGCTCGCGAGTCACCAGACCGAGTTGGTCGTGCGGCGTGGCAGCGACTTCGTCGTAGATCTTGTCGATGGCTTCGGCGCTCCAGCGGATCGCGTTGGCGGTCGCGGGGATGTCGATGCTCATCGAATCGCTGATCGGTTTACCCATGTCGAGGGTTTCCAGCAGCGCCAGTTCTTCCTGGTGCTGCAGGATCAGATCGGCGAAGCGGATCAGGATGCGCTTGCGCTCGGCCGGGGCTTTTTTCGCCCAGATGCCGGACTCGAACGATTGGCGTGCGACTTCGACGGCGAGGTTGGCGTCGGCTTCATCGGTGCTGGCCACGGAGGCGAGGAAACGGCCGTCGACGGGGCTCAGGCATTCGAAGGTGTCGCCACTGATCGCCGGGCGGTATTCACCGTTGATGAAGGCGCGGGATTCGATGGTCAGGGACTGGAAGCGTTGTTCCCAGTCGTTGCGGGTCGTTGTCATTGTTGTGGCTCGACAAGGGGGGGAATGGATGACGAGCGAATACCCGTCAATCAAAATCTGATAACCCGATCCCCTGTAGGAGTGAGCCTGCTCGCGATCGCGGTGAATCAGCCATCATCACGTTTGAATGTGATGACGCTATCGCGAGCAGGCTCACTCCTACAGGGTTTGCGGTGGTCTTTAGACGGTATGCAGATACCAGTTGTACTCAAGGTCAGAGATCGAGTTTTCGAACTCGGCCAGCTCGCTTTCTTTACAAGCGACGAACACGTCGATGTACATCGGGTCGATGTAGCGGGCCATGACTTCGCTGTCGTCCAGCTCGCGCAGTGCATCACGCAAGTTGTTCGGCAGGCTTTGCTCGTTCTGCTCGTAGCTGTTGCCTTCCACCGGGGCGCCCGGCTCGATCTGGTTGGTCAGACCGTGGTGAATACCGGCCAGCACCGAAGCCATCAGCAGGTACGGGTTGGCGTCGGCACCGGCAACGCGGTGTTCGATGCGCACGGCGTCCGGCGAACCGGTCGGCACACGCACGGCCACGGTGCGGTTGTCGATGCCCCAGCTCGGCGAGTTCGGCACGTAGAACTGTGCGCCGAAGCGGCGGTACGAGTTGACGTTCGGGCAGAGGAACGCCATTTGCGCAGGCAGGGTCTCCAGCACACCGCCGATCGCGTGTCGCAGCGCGGCGTTCTGCTCGGGATCCTCGCTGGCAAAGATGTTGTTGCCTTCTTTGTCCAAAATCGAAATGTGCACGTGCAGACCGTTACCCGCCTGGCCCGGATACGGCTTGGCCATGAAGGTAGTGTCCATCTCGTGGTCATAGGCGATGTTATTCACAAGACGCTTTAGCAGGAAGGCGTAGT
>NZ_JBIUWQ010000075.1:0-27625 GCF_044743525.1 Pseudomonas sp. NPDC087598
GCGTTCGGCACTGCCGGTAACGCTTCGAAGATCAAGCCGATCTCTCTGGAAGCGATGTTCCAGCGTTATCTGAAAGGTGAGTTGAACGCCAAGGTTAACTAAGCCTGAGCGTTAAGCTGCTGATTCAGGAAACCCGCCGTGAGGCGGGTTTTTTGTGGGCTGCGATGTCTGCGTGCAGTGACGCTATCCAAAAGTCAGAGCAAATGGTGCTGCTGATTGCTTGATGGCAGTAAACACATGAGGCGCCTGTTCCCGATACTGAGAATGGCGCTTCAGCACCTCTTCAACAGCGATGAGCAACTTTTGAATACGCTCTCTGGGCTGCTCGATTTCACAAGTATGAGCAAACTCCAGCAGTCCTTGTCGGGAGGCGAACATTGACTTGTTGCCCGCCAGATCCAACGCCAAAACATCTTCCGGAATATAGGCGGTGGTGTTGACTATGTCGTAAGCCGGCGCCAGATGCGCATCGCGTTGCGTGGGTTCTGAATAGAGCAAACCGAAATTTTTCAAATGAGCGTCGCCATTTCCGACGATGCAACTCAGGGCAACGCTATCGAAGAGTTGATCGAGGGACGTGCGCAAGTGTTTCGCCGGGCAAAACACTCGAACAGCCTTCGCGATGGCTGCATAACTTTTGCTGTACTTCTGAGTAGCCGGCAGCCCCATCAACACGGCCATGTCTTCAAAACCGATCGGGTTGAGCTGATCGTCGCGATCAAAGCGGCGCATGACAAATAGCTTGGCGTTGTCGGAAAGGTAAAACGGCGGAACGGGAATGCCCGCGTCTTTTGCCATGGACATACAAAGGAATTCGTTAATCGCCAGGCCTGGGAATTCGTCTCTGCCACTTTTGATGATCAGGTCCGAGGTTTTGGATGTCACTCGCGGCAACTCTTCCTCTTGTCGTTCCGGCACCAGCAACTTGGGTTGAACGCCTGAAATGCCTGCCCGCAGGATGTAGCGATCAAGCATGTCGGCGAAGATATCTTCCGTGCCGTCCCACGTGAGAATCTCTTCGAGTTTCTCTCCCGGAAATTCTTGCTCCTCCAACAAGGCATCAACGGTTTCAGAGCGTACGTGAACCCTGCCAATGGGCGATGTGCTTCCGGAAAGCGCCAGTAGCAGCATTGGGTCGACGTTGACTGTCTTGGCCAAGCGATTGCGTAACTGCTCCAGCACATAACCTTCTGGCAGGTTCATTTGAAAAACAGGGTGCAGTTCGCGCCGACGAAATTCATCATGCCGTACAGGCATCGAGAGGCTGATCGCCATTTGTGGCGATGCATCTTCGTGATAACGAAAAGTGAAATCCTCGGCGTTGCTGAAAAGTCTGCCGCTATTACCTTGTGGGGTACTGACTTGAAGAGAGGCCATTTTCATTCGAATAAATCCCCAAGCTCTTCAAGGGTTGGCATCGTTGCTGGAACCACCAAGAGTTCGCAGTCCAGAGCAGCCAAAACGCGCGCGTAAGCGATCATGCCGACGGAAAGGGTGCCTTTCTCCACCGCAATGACTTTGTATCTTGTCAATCCCGCCAGATCGGCAAGCTGCGCCTGCGTCAGGCCACGATGTATACGTTTTTCGCGTAATTGGATGCCGAGCCGGTTAATCAACAGAGAGTGGTCCATGTGTCGCTACCGTAACATTTAATATTGAAGGTAGCGTATACGAAACATTTTATCCACGCTTCACTGCGAACTGCTGCCCTTGCTGATGCACGTTTACTCGTCCATGACACCGGAAGTGGCTGGCGATCATCAACCAGTACGGCGGCGACATCAAAGAAACCTACGGCGTGCCGGTTGAAGAAATCGTCGAAGGCATCAAGTACGGCGTGCGCAAGGTCAACATCGACACCGACTTGCGCCTGGCGTCCACTGGCGCAATGCGTCGCCTGATGGCTACCAACCCGAGCGAATTCGACCCACGTAAATTCTTCGGCGCCACCGTGACTGCAATGCGTGATGTGTGTATCGCTCGTTATGAAGCGTTCGGCACTGCCGGTAACGCTTCGAAGATCAAGCCGATCTCTCTGGAAGCGATGTTCCAGCGTTATCTGAAAGGTGAGTTGAACGCCAAGGTCAACTAAGCCTGAGCGTTAAACTGTTGATTCAAGAAACCCGCCGAGAGGCGGGTTTTTTGTGGGCGGTAATTTCTTCGCTTAACGATACTGCTCAGGAAGAATTTGTGGCTAGTTGATCTAAGAGAATTTTGCTTATTTCCAATGGATCTCAAAGACTGTCAGATCTGACAGTAGACGCCCTCCGACGATGCTCACAAGATAAAACTCCACCTTGTAATGGAGTACACAGCAATGAGTATTAAGGACGTAAAACCAAAAGGCCCGGCCCCGGCTACTCTGCCAGTTGAGCCAAAAACGGAAGACCTCAACAAATCCAGGGGGCCGGCTCCTTTCACGCTACCCAAGAAACCGGAGTAAGACCGTCGCTCTGGAATTCTCAGAAATACGGGTTCCTTTTTACTTTGTGATGGATTGAGGCAATAGCTGTGCATGTAAGAAACCCGCCGTGAGGCGGGTTTTTTGTGGGTGACTATTCCTTCAATTCGACATGGTCCAGTGCCTGATTCACCGCCAGTTCACCGAGCATGACGACCTGCGCGATGCCCAGCGCAGTCTTGCGGTGTGAGGTACCGAGCATGGCGGCGAAGTTGTTGAGCATTTCGCTGGCTGAGCCGAGGGTTTCGCTGGCGTTGGCCAGTAGCGATTCGGTGTTGTACTTCGGGTTGGCGAGGTACATAGGCTCAGGTTTGTTGGTGCTGGCCATGATGTAGGCCGGAGGGCAGAGGTAATGGTCGAGGGCGCGTTCGGCGGCGTCGTTGAGTTTTTTGGAATTGGAGGATTCGTACGGGGAGGCCGGGTCGGTGACTGGCGGGTGCGGCGTTGATTTGATCATTTGCTCGAAACCTGATTGGAGTGTCCCCTCTCTGGCTACTAATCAAAGTGGAGGCAACTGTACGCAGGTTAGTAGACCGGGGTTTCGAGCAAGCCGGCGCACCCGAAGGTGCCCTGCGCACAGTTACCATCAAGCGCAGGTAGCGACGTACCTGAGTGACAGATGCTTGTGCACAATGCTTGAAACCACGGGCTACTAAACCCGATCACTGGATATCAGTGACGCGAACCAAGTTACCGATGGCCCTCCAGGCGCACAAGCCGGCGGATTCTGGCGTACCCGTAGGCAACGACGCAAGCTGTTGTAGGCATCCGGAAGTAACCGCCTACCGATATAAACAACACCGTTTAAATGTAGGAGCTGCCGAAGGCTGCGATCCTTTGATCTTGCTTTCTATTCTGAAAAACAAAGTCAAAAGATCGCAGCCTTCGGCAGCTCCTAGAGAGGTGATTTGGCGTCGATGTTCCCGCGTGTGAACTGAAGGAATAATCCAGTGCGAAGCGGTTTTGTTGCACTTGATTGAAGCGGTTTCGCTTGTGGATGTGGCGGCTTTTGCTTCAGGTAATAACCGGTCAGGGAGTGCCGCCCATCCTGTAAAACACGCGTGCGGATGACGCTAAGGGTTGGAGAGCCTTGAAGGCTGTCGATTTCTCCCTGCCAACTGTCGATGACGGCAGCGCGTTGGGTGGTGAACCGGACGTCAATGTAGGTGTTGTCTCGCTGGGAACAGGTTCCTGTAACGGGATAACTCTGACCACTTTCCTCCCAGATGCCGCCGATCTGCCCGCTCTGTTCGACAAAATGAGACAGGGTGATGCAGAAGCTGTTGTCGTCGTTGCAGAACTTTCCGAGCGGGTTATTCATGGGGTGGGTCCAGGATCAATGGTCTTGGCCCACGCTATCGATATTCGTTGAGAGCGCCAACTGTCAGGTCTGACAGGTTTTTATACCGATTTTGCTGGTGTCCACGGTTTTTAAGTTCACGCACTGTAGAAGCTGCAGGTTATTTGTCGTGATCAATGTCGAGTTTGCTGAAAGTTACCTGCCCACCTTCGCTGGTGTACCCGGTGTTGTCCTGCACATAAACCCCTGCCTTGAAATACAGCGGCCTGTTGCGCCAAGTGGCGCTGATCTGTGAATCCCACTGATAACCTGCCGCACTGATACCCAAAGCGCCGCCGGGGCTCAAGTGGATGAGGTAGTTGAATTCGTTGTCCAGTTTGATGCCGGTGGCGAGGGTGATGACGCGGCTTTCGTCGTCATCGGGGTGCATGCGCACTTTGATCACCAGGTTGCCGGTTTCGGTTTTGCTCTTGTACTGGTATTCAAGTTTGACCAGCGGTTTCTGGCTTTCGTAGGCGTGGATCTGGCCGATGACGATCTTGCCGGAGCTCGGCACTTTGTTGACCGTGAGGGTTGCGCGCAGCAGGTTGTCGGCGTCCGGGTAGTACCAGTTGCGCAGCGTGCCGTTACTGAAGGTTTCACGCAGTTCGGTGCGCGGGTAGATGGCGTTTTCGGTTTTTGACCCGGTTACCGGTGACCAGAAGAACAAGGTGCCGGTATCGGAATGGAAGTACTGATCCTTGAAGCCATTCACCAGTTTTGAGGTTTCGACGGTGTAGGGCGGGCTGCCAACGGGAACACTGAGGTTCCAGGTTGCGAGATCGATCATGTCGGTTCTTCCACTCAAGTTTCACTGCACGCACGTGCCAGAAGCTCTAGCCCGCGCGTTTTGGGGCGGCCTTTATAAGCGTAGAGGAGATTTTTGTTAACCGCCGTCCGGCGGACGTTTGGCGTCAACATCCTGTCGAAATGCCATCTTTGCCGGTTTCCGGGGGCTTCAAGCGCGACCGTTAGTCGGCTAGACCTGACATTGGTTAAATGATGGCCTGATGACAGCTTCTGCTTTTGCGGATCCGCGACTAGAGTGAAGGCTCAGTATGTGTACGGTTTTTACCGGAACCGGCCTGAAGTCCCGACAAGAGAAGCAGCATGGAATGCGTGCAACCCCCGCCAGGTGAAGGCAGCTCTGTCCTTTTGATCGTTGATGATTATCCTGAAAACCTGATCAGCATGCGCGCGTTGCTGCAGCGACAGGATTGGCAGGTCATGACCGCTGCCTCCGGTTTCGAGGCGCTCAATATTCTGCTCGAACACGACGTCGATCTGGTGCTGCTGGATGTGCAGATGCCGGGCATGGATGGCTTTGAAGTCGCGCGCCTGATGCGTGGCAGCCAGCGCACGCGCCTTACGCCGATTATTTTCCTCACCGCCAACGAGCAATCCCAGGACGCCGTAATCAAGGGTTATGCCAGTGGGGCGGTGGATTACCTGTTCAAACCCTTCGATCCGCAGATTCTCAAACCGAAAGTGCAGGCGTTGCTGGAGCATCAGCGCAATCGCCGTGCCTTGCAGCGCTTGACCCATGATCTGGAATTGGCGCGCGCCTTCAATGCTTCCGTGTTGGATAACGCGGCCGAGGGGATTCTGGTGGTGGCTGCGGACGGTTTGATCCGCTTTGCCAATCCGGCCATTTCGCGCCTGCTCAATGCGCCGGTGAAGGAGTTGGAAGGTAAGGAGTTTCTCGATTATCTGCAGAAACCACACATCCCGCTGTGGGCTGAATCCGAGTTTTACGCAAGCTTCAAGCGCGCTGAAACCCTGAGACTGCACGACGCGTTATTGCGCACCGCGCCCGGCCAGCAGGTGCCGGTGGCCTTGTCCTGTGCGGCGCTACCCACTGAGCAACAGGCGATGGTGGTGACGGTTCTCGACATGTCGGTGGTGCGCCACTTGCACCAACAGCTCGAATTTCAAGCCGTGACCGATCCCTTGACCGGGTTGCTCAACCGTCGCGGTTTCTACCAGACCGTGGAGAACCTGCTGCTGCGCGGTGAACGCAGCGACAGCAGTTGGGTGCTGCTGTATCTGGACCTCGACGGCTTCAAGCGGGTCAATGATTCCCTTGGTCACGATGCCGGCGACCGTGTATTGCGTTGGGTGTCCGAGCAGTTGAAGGCGTGTCTGCGTCCGTTCGACATTCTTGCGCGCATGGGCGGTGATGAATTCACCGCGTTGCTGGATCTGGAGTTTCCCGAGCAAGCGGCGAAGATTGCCGAGAAACTTATCGAGCGCGTGTCGATCTGTCAGCAGATCGAAGGGCTGGATATCGCTCTCGGCGCGAGTATCGGCATCGCGACTTATCCGGATTGCGGTTCGAACCTCGACGGATTGCTGCGCGCCTCGGACATCGCCATGTACGAGGCCAAGCGCGCCGGACGTCAGCAATATCGTTTTTATGATCACGAAATGAATGGCCGGGCGCGCTCGCGTCTGATGCTCGAAGAGAGCGTGCGCACGGCCATCGAAAACCGCGATTTCAATCTGGTCTATCAACCGCAAGTGGCCATCGACAGCGGCCAGATTCGTGGCTTTGAGGCGCTGTTGCGTTGGCAGCATCCAAGCGTTGGCGATGTTCCGCCGGGCCTGTTTTTGCCGTTGCTGGAGGAGGCGCGATTGATCAGCCGGCTCGGCAGCTGGATTTATCATCGCGGTGCCGGTCAGCGCAAAGCCTGGGAAACCTTGTTTGCCGAAGATCTGGTGCTCGGCGTGAGTTTGAGCAATACCCAGTTCAGCCTGCCGAATCTGGTCACCGAGTTGCGCCAGGTCATGGAGCGGCACTCTTTGCAGCCGCGGCAGCTTGAGGTCGAGGTCACCGAAGAAGCGTTGATGCAAAATCCCGACGAAACCCGCAAACAACTGCGTTTGCTGCGCAACCTCGGGGTGAGAGTGGCGCTGGACGACTTCGGCTCCGGGCCGTGCTCACTGACGCACCTGCGTGACCTGGAGCTCGATACGCTGAAACTCGATCGCCATCTGATCGCCCGGTTGCCGGACTCTGAAAGGGACGCGTCGCTGGTGAGCACAGTCATCAATCTGTGCAAACAATATGGTTTGCTGGTGATTGCCGAAGGGGTCGAAACCATCGAGCAATACCAATGGCTGCAAGCGCATGGTTGCGAATACGTGCAAGGCTTCCTCGTCGCGCGACCACTGATCGCCGAGGAGGCTGCAAGCTTCGCCGAGCCGTTCGACTGGAGCGCGTTGCCCGGTTGAATTCGCTACACTGGCGCACCTTTTTTTAAGCGTGTCGCTCGTCCATGACTGTGTTGAAGTACCTTCAGGCCTATCCCGCGCAACTTCAGGATCAGGTGCGCCAACTGATCGCCGACGGGCGTCTGGGTGAGTACCTGGATCAACGTTATTCGGGGCGGCACGATGTGCAGAGCGACAAGGCGCTGTACAGCTACGCGCTGGATCTCAAGCAGGAATACCTGCGCAACGCCCCGGCCATCGACAAGGTGTTGTTCGACAACCGCCTCGACCTGACCCACCGCGCCCTCGGTTTGCACACCACGGTTTCACGGGTGCAGGGCGGCAAGCTCAAGGCGAAGAAAGAGATTCGTATCGCCTCGCTGTTCAAGGACGCCGCGCCGGACTTTCTGAAAATGATCGTCGTGCATGAACTGGCGCATTTCAAAGAGTCGGATCACAACAAGGCGTTTTATAAATTGTGCGAGCACATGCTGCCGGGGTATCACCAGGTCGAGTTTGATCTGCGGGTGTACCTGACGTGGCGGGATCTGCAGGCTTAACAGTACGCAACAAGGAAGGTGTGATGGACGTCAGCAAGACCAAAAGCAGTTTCTATCGCCGCCTGTACGTGGCGTACCTGATCGACAGCGGTCTGGCGCCGAGTGTGCCGGCGCTGACCGAAGTAACCGGCATGCCCCGGCGCACGGCGCAGGATACGATTGCGGCGCTGGCGGATCTGGATATCGTGTGTGAATTCGAGCAGGAAGAGGGCGCACGCAATCATGCCGGGCGCTATCGGATTCGTGAGTGGGGGGCGATTGATCGGGGGTGGATCGAGAGGAATCTGCGGCAGATCAAGGCTGTGCTGGAATATCCCTGAGTTCAGCGGTGACCGAGCTGATGCCATCGCGAGCAGGCTCACTCCTACAATTGACCGAGTTCCTCCCGACGGAGTGCGATCAATTGTAGGAGCGAGCCTGCTCGCGATGAGGGCTTTAAGGGCGGCGCATCCCGATATGCGGAATGTCATCCTCGAGATATTCCTCACCCGCCACCACAAACCCGTACTTGCCGTAATACCCCTGCAAATGCACCTGCGCCGACAGATAGATCGACACCTGCGGCCAATGTTTCTCGGCCTGTTTCAGCGCCTGTTCCATCATTTCGTGGCCCAGCCCCTTGCCGCGCCCTTGCGGTGCGGTAATCACGCGGCCGATCACCACGTCGCCGCCCTGGGATTCCGGATCCAGCAGGCGCAGATACGCCATCAACTGATCATCCTCCCAACCCATCAAGTGATAGGTATCGCCGTCCAGATCCTGACCGTCGAGGTCGAGGTAGGCGCATTTCTGTTCGACCACGAACACTTCCGAACGCAGTTTCAGCAGTGCATACAACTGCTCTTTGCCCAAATCACTGTGATGTTTGCAAACCCATTCGATTGTCATTTTCCGATTCCTTGAACGCGTCGCCCGATACTAAGCGCAGCGGCCAAAGAAGTCTGTATGGCGTAAGAGTCTGTGACAAAGGTCAAAATGCCATCATTCCTTTCTCGCGACAGTGTCTTCTTTGTGTAATCTGCTGGAGAGCGCTGTGCACTGGCTTCAATGAGCTAATGTTAGGGCCTGGGTTTTGCCGGTAAGGGGCCTTGGG
This sequence comes from Pseudomonas sp. NPDC087598, assembly GCF_044743525.1. Lineage (NCBI taxonomy): Bacteria > Pseudomonadati > Pseudomonadota > Gammaproteobacteria > Pseudomonadales > Pseudomonadaceae > Pseudomonas > Pseudomonas sp. NPDC087598. The sequence continues at coordinate 8,667 of NZ_JBIUWQ010000075.1, forward strand.
GTTTTGACTGAAAAACACGCCGGGCAATCCGCCCGCTAAGGATTTTCAAGCATGCCGCGATTGCATCGAGCCTTTGCTTTGATCGGATTGCTCTTGCTGGGTCAGAACGCTGCAGCGGAGAAGCTGCGGCTGGTGTTTGATATCTGGCCACCCTTTACCGACGACACGCTGGTCAATGGCGGTCTGGCCACCGACATCGTCAGTACGGCGCTGGCCCGGGCCGGCTATGCCAGCGGTTATGAACAAGTGCCGTGGGCGCGGGCGTTACTGGGTGTCGGCGAAGGGCGTTATGACGTGCTGGTCAATGCCTGGTACAACGACGAACGCACAAAACTCGGGCAGTTTTCCGCTGAATATCTGCTCAACCGCATTCGCTTTCTCAAGCGCAAAGACACGCCTCTGGAGTACAGCAACTTGCAGCAACTGCACACCTATCCGATTGCGGTGGTGCGTGGCTACGCGTATTCGTCGCCGTTCGATGCGGACACGGCGTTGCAGAAAGTCCCTGTGCATAACTTCGCGATGGCGGTGCGCATGCTCGCGGCGGATCGGGTCAAGCTGACGCTGGAAGATGAATACGTCGCGAAGTACTACCTGGCGCGGGAATCCGCCAAGGTGCGCAATGCCGTGGAGTTCTTGCCCAAGCCTTTGAGCGAGAACAGCTTGCACATATTGGTCAGCCTGAAGAATCCGCAGCATGAGCAGATAGTGGCGGGGTTTGACCGGGCGATTGCGGCGATGAAGGCGGATGGGAGTTATGACCGCTTGCTGAGGCAGCATGGGATGTGAGTTTCTGATCCCAGAGTTGTGTTGTTGCTGAGGGCCTCATCGCTGGCAAGCCAGCTCCCACAGGGTTCTTTGGTGAAGCACAATTTTGTGAATCAACCTGAACCCACTGTGGGAGCTGGCTTGCCAGCGATGGGGCCAGTCAGGCCAATTCAAGCTTCAGAGGTGTCCTTGATCAGGTGCGCCGCCAGCGTCCGCAACGGCCCCAACTGCCGGCAGATCAGCGCCAGTTGCGTCTGCACCAGTCGCTGTCCTTCATCAATCTCATCGGGCATCTGCTCCAGCTCATTGGCCAGTGCTTCTTCTTCATCACTCTGAATCGCGATCGGCTGCTTGCTCGCCAGCCCCTGGGCGATTTCGTCGATGCTCGTCGCCAGTTTCACTCCGGCGCCATCAATCAAATGCTCACGCACATCGGCCGGTAACTGCGTCTCGCGGTGCGCACCCAGTCCTGACAGATAACTGAGCAAAGTATGCGAGAGCACCAGAAAGCGGAAACCGACATCCGCTTCTTTCCTGAAATGCCCCGGCTCCATGAGCATGTTCGCCAGCGTCGTCGACAGCGCCGCATCGGCGTTGTGTGCATTGCGTCGGGCCAGGCGATAGGCGAGGTCGTCGCTCTTGCCGGCGGCGTATTGCTGCATGATCTGGCGCAGGTAGATGCTATTGCAGGTCAGGGTGTTGGCCAGCACTTTGTTCAGACGTCGGCCCTGCCAGTCCGGCAGGAACAGCAATACCGTCAAACCCGCGATCAAGCTGCCGAGCAAGGTATCGAACAGTCGCGGCAGGAACAGACCGTAACCGTCGCCGACCTGGTTGAAGCAGAACAGCACCATGATGGTGATTGCCGCCGTCGCCAACGTGTAGCGCGTGGTGCGGTTGGTAAAGAACACCACCCCGGCGGCGATGGCGAAACACGACTGCACCAACGGGCTCGGGAATAGATCAAACAAGGCCCACGCTACGGTCAGGCCAATGGCGGTGCCGAGAATCCGCTGACCGAGTTTACGTCGCGTGGCGCCGTAGTTCGGCTGGCAGACGAACAGCGTGGTGAGGATGATCCAGTAGCCCTGCGACGGGTGAATCAAATGCACCATGCCGTAGCCGATGCTCAACGCCAGCGGCAAACGCAGGGCGTGGCGGAACAGCAGCGAAGTCGGCGTCAGTTGCGTGCGCAGGCGAATCCACACGTCCTTGAGGTTGCGTGGCGAGCGGTCGAGCAGGCTGCTGTCGGTGGCATCGGCGAGGGCGTCGGGGTTGCTCGCGTCGCTGAGCAACCGGTCGAGGGTGCCGAGGTTGGCGGCCAGTGCGCGCAGGGAACGCAGCAGTCCGCGCCAGGCCGGGTTGCTCTGGATGCGCAGGTGTTCGAGGGAGGCGTCGAGGTCGCTGAGGGCTTCGGCGAAACTGGCGTCGTAGATGAACGGCTGGCGCATCTGGATTGATTCGGCCAATGCCCGGCAGGCCTTGCCTTGCTGACGCAGCAGGCGCTGGCAGCGGAACAGTACGTCGCTGTGGAAGAACGCTTCTGCCAACGCGTTATACGGATAGTGCGAGGAGCTGGCGCGTTCGTGGATGTCCTGGGCGAGGAAGTACAGCTTCAGGTAGCGGCTGACTTTCGAGCCGGGGCGACCGTTGCCGACCCGGTGCAGGATGATTTCCTTGGCACTGTTCAGCGCCGCCACGACGCGGCCATTTTGCTGGGCCAGTTCCAGACGCCGGGCTTCCACGTCCATCTGGCGGATCGGCTCGAACAGCGAGGATTTCAGCTTCAGGTAAAAACCCAGCTCACGGAACAGCCGCGCCAGACTCTGCTGCACTGGTTGATTGGAAAACATCGCCTGCCACAACACCGAAAGCAGGCCGTACCACGCGGCACCTGCGACCAGCAGCATCGGTTCGTGCCAGAAATCGGTGACGGCGCCGCCGCGTTGATCGACGCCGATCATCGTGTACACGGAAAGAATCAGGGTCGCCGAGGCAATCGCCCCATAACGCTCGCCGAGCGCACCTAGCATGGTCAGGCCGAAGCTTGCCAGCGCGAGGGCAATCGCGAAAACGATGGGGTAGGGGAAGAGCAATTCCACCGACAGCGCGGCGATGCTGAAACACACCAGCGTCACGGCAAGGGCGTTGAGACGGCCCTGCCAACTGTCGTCGGTCTCGGCCAGGGCGCTGGCGATAATCCCCAGGAACAACGGGATCAGCAGGCCCATTTCATCCTGATACCAACACAGCGCCATGCTGCCGGTCAGGGCGATGAACACCCGCACGCTATAGCTGAATTTATCCAGCGCCCACAGGCGCCGCAAAGACTGACGAAACGAGGTCGAGGACATGAAGTGCGAAGGCCTTCCGAGGCGATGCCGCTAAATTGAGCCAGTAATGACGCCGACGCAATGGCGCCGATCACATCTGACAGCAAAAAGTGTTCCTTTTACTTACACCACAAACCACTGTGGGAGCGAGCCTGCTCGCGAAAGCGGAGTGTCATTCAACATTGATGTCGACTGGTACACCGCATTCGCGAGCAGGCTCGCTCCCACAGGTTTTGCGTTTGATTTTGGATCAGACGTACTGCGCGGCAGCGTAGCCCGAGGCCCAGGCCCACTGGAAGTTGAAGCCGCCCAGATGCCCGGTGACGTCGAGCACTTCGCCGATAAAGTACAGGCCCGGGCTTTTCAGCGATTCCATGGTTTTGGACGACACTTCGCGGGTATCGACGCCACCGAGTGTTACCTCGGCGGTGCGATAGCCTTCAGTGCCCGCCGGTACGACTTTCCAGCTGCCCAGCTTGTCGGCAATCTCCGCCAGTTCCGCGTGGGTGTACTGCTTCATCGGCTTGGAGACGAACCAGTTGTCCGCCAGCAAATTGGCCATCTTCTTGGTGAAGATTTCACCGAGCAGGGTTTTCAGTTCGCTGTTCGGGCGCTCGGCCACTTGCTGTTGCAGCCAACTCGCCGCGTCATGATCCGGCAGCAGGTTGATCTCGACCGTGTCGCCGGATTCCCAGAACGAGGAAATCTGCAAAATCGCCGGGCCGCTGAGGCCGCGGTGAGTGAACAGGATGTTCTCGCGAAAGCTCTGATCGTTGCAGCTGACCAGACAATCCACCGACGTCCCGGACAGCTCGGTGCACAGTTCCTTGAGCTGATCGGTGATGGTGAACGGCACCAGCCCGGCGCGAGTCGGCAGCAACTCGTGGCCGAACTGTTTGGCAACCTGATAACCGAAACCGGTGGCGCCCAGCGTCGGGATCGACAGCCCGCCGGTGGCGATTACCAGCGACTGGCACTGAACCTGGCCGAGGGTGGTGTCGAGCAGGTAACCGTTCTCGACTTTCTCGATGGTCTGAATCGAGGTGTCCAGATGCAACTCGACGCCGACCTGATCGCATTCGGTCAGGAGCATTTCGAGGATGTCGCTGGACTTGTTATCGCAGAACAGCTGGCCGAGTTTTTTCTCGTGGTACGGCACCGCGTGCTTGCCGACCATGCCGATGAAATCCCACTGGGTGTAGCGCGCCAGTGCGGATTTGCAGAAGTGCGGGTTCTGCGAGAGGAAATTGCTCGGTTCGGTGTACATGTTGGTGAAATTGCAGCGGCCACCGCCCGACATCAGGATTTTCTTGCCGGCCTTGTTTGCGTGGTCGAGCAGCAATACCTGACGCCCACGCCCGGCGGCGGTCAGTGCACACATCAACCCTGCGGCGCCAGCGCCAATGATCACGACTTCGGTAGAGCGCAAAACGGTGTCCTCATGGTGGGTCGCTACAAAACAAACTGTGGGAGCGAGCCTGCTCGCGAAAGCGGTGTGTCATTCAACATTGATGTCGACTGACAGATTGCATTCGCGAGCAGGCTCGCTCCCACAGGGGATCTCCTTTGGATAGCAGATCGATTACAAAATGCGTACGCGCAGCGAACGGCCCTTGATCTTGCCGTCGTTGAGGCGCTGCAACGCCTGCATCGCCACGGTGCGGTCAACCGCTACGTAGGCCTGGAAGTCGAAGATCGCGATCTTGCCGACCTGAGCACCCGGGATGCCGGCATCGCCGGTCAATGCACCCAAAATGTCGCCCGGACGTACTTTGTCCTTACGGCCAGCACCGATGCACAGGGTAGTCATCGGCGGTTGCAGCGGGGCAAGGCCCTGCGACTTGAGGTTGTCGACCTGATCCCAGTTCAGCGGCGCTTTTTGCAGTTGCTCGATGGCTTGCGCGCGATGCGCTTCGCCCGGTGCGACCAGACTGATCGCAATGCCTTTCTCGCCAGCACGACCGGTACGGCCCACACGGTGAATGTGGATTTCCGAATCGCGGGCCAGTTCGACGTTGATCACCATGTCCAGTGCATCGATGTCCAGACCACGGGCGGCAACGTCGGTGGCGACCAGTACCGAAGTACTGCGGTTGGCGAACATCGCCAGCACCTGATCGCGGTCACGCTGTTCCAGATCGCCGTGCAGGCCGACGGCGGAAATGCCTTTGGCAGTCAGGTGATCGACGGTTTCCTGCACTTGCTGCTTGGTGAAGCAGAACGCCACGCACGAAGCCGGGCGGAAGTGGTGCAGGACTTTGGTCACCACGCTCATACGGTCTTCCGGGGAAATCTCGTAGAAACGCTGCTCGATCTGCGTGTCATCGTGGAACGCTTCGGCCTTGACCGTTTGTGGATCACGCATGAATTTCGAGGCCAGTTGCTTGATGCCCACCGGGTACGTCGCGGAGAACAGCAGCGTCTGGCGACGCTCCGGGGTCTTGACGATGATGTCTTCGATGGCGTCGTAGAAACCCATGTCGAGCATGCGGTCGGCTTCGTCGAGGATCAGCGTGTTCAGGCCATCAAGCACCAGCGAACCTTTGCGCAGATGCTGCTGGATACGCCCCGGGGTGCCGACGATGATGTGTGCGCCGTGTTCCAGCGAAGCGATCTGCGGGCCGAACGACACGCCGCCGCACAGGGTCAGGACTTTGATGTTGTCTTCGGCGCGAGCCAGACGACGGATTTCCTTGGCGACCTGATCGGCCAGCTCACGGGTCGGGCAGATCACCAGCGCCTGGCAACCGAAGTAGCGCGGATTGATCGGGTTGAGCAGGCCGATGCCGAACGCGGCGGTCTTGCCGCTGCCGGTCTTGGCCTGAGCGATCAGGTCCATCCCCTTGAGGATCACCGGCAAGCTCTGCGCCTGGATCGGCGTCATCTGGCTATAACCGAGCGATTCGAGGTTAGCCAGCATGGCGGCGGACAGCGGCAGAGTATTAAAAGCGGTGGCGATGGTGGTCACGGGACTGGCCTGCAAAACAAAATGTCGCGCAGTGTAGCAGCCCCGTGCCACTTTCCTCGAAAGTTCTGGACGAACAGCGACTAAAACCCGAGGTGATGGGATTTACCTGTGGCGAGGGAGCTTGCTCCCGCTGGGGCGCGAAGCGGCCCTCGCTTTTCTACTGAAAAAACAGGGGGACTGCTGCGCAGTCCAGCGGGAGCAAGCTCCCTCGCCACAAAAGCCCCCCATTACAAATTAATGTTCGATGTGCTCTTCAGGACGTTTAGCGCGGCGGCCGTCTTCTTTCGACAGTTGCGAGAAAATTGTCGCCGCCAGCATGGCCATGATCCCGACCGTGACGAAGGTCAGCTGGAACGCGCCCAGCACAGTTTCCACACCGTCATTCCCCACTTCCGCGGTAAAGCCGCCGAGCAACGCACCCGCGCAGGCGACGCCAAGACTCAACGATAACTGCGCCACCACCGAGAGCAAGCTGTTGCCGCTGCTGGCGCTGGCGTCATCCAGATCAATCAGGGTCACGGTGTTCATCGCGGTAAATTGCAGCGAGTTGATCGCCCCCAGAATCGCCAAAAGGCACAACAGCAACCAGTACGGCGTCTGCTCGCTGACCAGACCCATGCTCGCCAGCATGATCCCCAGAGCCAATGTATTCCCGGTCAGCACGATGCGATAACCGAGACGTTCGATCAGCGGCCGCGCCACCCACTTGGCGATCATCGCCGCAGCGGCCAGTGGCAGCATGCTCATCCCCGCTTGCGAGGGTGAATAACCCAGCGCCACTTGCAACAGCAAAGGCACCAGAAAAGGCAGGGCGCCGCTGCCGAGACGAGCGAACAGGTTGCCGAGAATGCCGACGGCAAAGGTGCGGGTCTTGAACAACGACGGTGCGAACAGCGGGTTTTCGATGTGCCCGGCACGCAACCAATACGCCGCCAGACAGGCCATGCCGCCGAACAGCAGCAACATCACCCGCAGGTGCGGCAGGTGCAGTTCGCCGAGGCCTTCCATGGCGATGGTGATGAGGATCATCGCCGCGCCGAACAACAGGAAGCCCAAACTATCGAAGCGTGTGCGCTCGGTGCCGCGCAGGTCGGGAATGAATTTCCACACCGCGTAGCAACCGATCACACCGACCGGCAGGTTGATCAGGAAGATCCAGTGCCACGTCAGGTATTCGACCATCCAGCCGCCCATGGTCGGGCCGATCAACGGGCCGAGCAGGCCGGGAATGGTGATGAAACCCATGATCCGCACCAGTTCCGATCTTGGGTAAGCACGCAACACCACCAGTCGCCCGACCGGCAACATCAGCGCGCCGCCCAGCCCCTGAATGACTCGGGCGCCGACCAGCATGGTCAGGCTGCTCGACAACGCGCAGAGCAGCGAGCCGAAGCTGAACAGGAGGATCGCGCCGAAGAAGATTTTCTTGGTGCCGAAGCGGTCGGCGATCCACCCGGAAGCGGGGATCAACAAGGCCACGGTGAGCATGTAAGAGATGACCACACCCTGCATGCGCAACGGGTCTTCAGCCAGGTCGCGGGCCATGGCCGGCAGGGCAGTGTTGAGGATGGTCCCGTCGAGGGACTGCATGAAGAACGCAATGGCGACGACCCACGGCAACCAGCGGGCGGTGATGGCGTCGAGAGGCGGGCGAGTGGGCATGGAACCTCTAATGGGTGGTTAATCCGGATTCATGTCTGACATGGAACCTGTGGCAAGGGAGCAAGCTCCCTCGCCACAGTTGAGTTGTGCAAATCCCACAAGTTAGTGTGGAGTTTACAAGGTCAAGGTCAAACGGCTGACCAATGCCCCCGGCAGCAGCGCCGAGGAGGTATTGCGCTGGCTATACGTACTTGCCGACAGCAGCAACTCGCGCTCGGCGGTCAACGCTTCCAGCTGCGAACCGAGCAGGCTGTAAGCGCTGTCATCGAACCGCATGGTGCTGACCGGTGCCTGGATCTCGCCGTTCTCGACCCAGAAGGTCGCGAAGCGGGTCATGCCGGTCATGCGCGCCGCCGGTTGATCCGAGAAGTTCAGGTACCACAGGTTGCTGATGTACAGCCCGGTGCCCAACTGCTTGAGGATCTCTTCTTGCGACAGATCCCCCGCCGCCATGTTCAACGCACTCGGCGATTCTCCGCCGCTGGCGCCGTTGGCCGTCAGGCCGTATTCGGCGGCACTGCGCGAGCCGACCAGTTGATCGCCAGCCTTGCCCTCGACGATCAGGCGCAGATCGCTGCGTGGATAACCTTCGCCGGAAAACGCCGGGCTCAGGGATTCGCTGACTTTCTCATCCAGCGACACCAAGGGGCTGAATGCCTGATCGCCGACATACAGCTTCTGCAACGGGCTGCTTTTGCTGGCGATCGACTGCGCCGAGAAACCGCCCCAGCTCAGCATGCCCATGATTTCTTCGAGCGCCGCCGGTGCCAGGTACGCGCGGTATTGCCCCGGCGCCAACGTGCGCAACGGCCGACCGAGGAACTCCAGTTGCTCGCGAGCCTGCTGGAAGCGTTTGGCGAAGCCTTCGCTGCTCCAGTCGTGTCCGGCGTAACTGGCCTTCACCGCTTCGCCGTTCTCGTGGAACAGGCTGAAATCGAAGTTGAAGCTGTTGGCCTGATGCCAGCCGAACGCGCCTGAAGAACTGGCGAAACCACGGCTGATCGGGCCGGCGGCATAGAAGCCCACCAGGTCCAGACCTTCGGCAGCGGCGCAGATCTCGTCGACCACTTGCTCGGTGTCCGGCAGCGGATGCTCCTGCACGTTGTTGCTCTGCCAGCCATTGTGATTGAGCAACAGATACGGATCCTGCGGCAGCAGCGGCAGGGTTTCACGCAGTTGTTGCAAGCCTTCGGCGAGGCGTTGCAGATCGCCTTCCTGATCACCGGACAGGGTGACTTGCAGGTCAGCGTGGCGGCCGTCGTTGATCAGTTTCAGGACGATGTTGGCCTGCTGCACCTGCCCGGCCTGACGCACCTTGGCATGGTTGAAACGGACGAACGCCGAGGATTCGGCGGCGTAGCTGAGCGTGAACTGTTCCGGCTCGCGCACGCTGTCGCGCAGCCAGTTGACCATGGTCTTGAAGGCGTCGGACTGACTCTTCGAAATGCTCATCAGGCGTCTCCCCCAAACACATCAACGTTGCTGAATACGCAGGCCGGCGAAGCGTGGCCGACGCGGATCACCTGGTTCGGTTCACCCTTGCCGCAGTTCGGCGTGCCCAGCACCTTGACGGTGTTGGCGTCGCCGACAGCGCGCAGGCTTTTCCAGAAGTGCGCGGAAATTGCCCGGTAATTGGGGTTTTTCACCACGCCTTTGAGTTCGCCGTTTTCGATCAACTGACCCCATTCGCAGCCGAACTGGAATTTGTTGCGCGCGTCGTCAATCGACCATGAGCGGTTGGTGCTCATCAAAATGCCGTGCTCGATGCCTTTGATCAACTGATCGAGTGGCTGGTCGCCCGGTTCGATATTGAGGTTGGCCATGCGGTCGATCGGTGCACGGTTCCAGCCGCAGGCGCGGCTGTTGGCGACGCCATCCATCCCGGCGCGAAATTGCGACAGCGCACCGCCCAGCGGACGCAGCAACAGGCCTTCGCGGATCAGGAATTGCTTGCTCGCCTGGGTGCCGTCGTCATCGTGGCCATAGCTGGCGAGTTCTTCGGGAATGCCCGGATCGAAGGTCACGTTGAGCAGTTTCGAGCCATATTGCAGGCTGCCGAAATCAGACGCTTTGACGAAACTGGTGCCGGCGTAATTGCGCTCGTCGCCAAGGATACGATCGAGCTCCAGCGGGTGACCGATGGATTCGTGGATCTGCAGCATCATCTGATCGGGCATCAGCAGCAGGTCGCGCGGGCCTTGCGGGGTGTTCGGCGCGAGCAGCAGTTGCAGGGCCTGATCGGCGACTTGCGGGCCAGCGCCAACCAGACCGCAACGACTGATCACGTCCGCGCCGCCCTGTTGGCCGAAGTTCTCGCGGCCGAGGCTGCGGGTCTGGCTGTCGTTGCCGTCGTAGGCGGTGACGTCGAGGCCTGGGTAGACGAAGCGCTGGGCCTGGCGCAATTCGGCGCCGGCGCTGCTCAGGTAGATCTGTTCGACGTGGGTGATGCCGATGCTCACTTCCCAGTTCACCAGGCGCTCATCCTTTGGCACCGAGGCGGACTCCGCGCCGAGCAGCTCGAAGCATTCGCTCAGGGACGGGAAGGGCTGTTCGAGATTGGGTGAAAAGTAGTCAGCGCGGTCGCTGGACACCGGCTGATCGCGCAGGTCGAGCAGCGCGTGCGGCTTGAGCCGGCGCGCCTGCAACTCGGCGCGTTCAAGGGCGGCTTGCAAGCCTTGTTGCGACAGGTCGTTGGTCGCGGCATAGGCCTCAACGCCATTGACGCGAACGGTGAGCATCGCCCCTTCGTCACGGCTCAGGCTTGGTGGCTCGGCGACGTTCTTGCGCACCGACAGGTACTGGCCGGACTCGCGTACATACCGCAGGGAAAAAAACTCGGCGCCCGTGCGCAAGGCAGCGAAGCGCTGCTTGAGCTGGGGGTGGAAATCGAACATTCGGGAACCTCCTTGTTATGGAGTAGCGGGGTGAAGCGAATCGGCGGGGAGGGGTGAAACGGTTGCGCGAGGTCTAGAGTAGGCCTGCGTCGGGGTAGGATCAAGTGAAGAGGGGGTGTAGGAGGAATTACTGTGCAGCGGCGGAATTTACGCTGAATGCGAGGGCCTCATCGCTGGCAAGCCAGGCTCCCACAGTTTTTTTGTTGAACACAATATTTGTGAACGACGCAAAACCCTGTGGGAGCTGGCTTGCCAGCGATTAGCCGCGACGCGGAATTACTTCTTACTGAGCAACAGGCGTGATATCACGCATTGGCTTGCCCTTCACCGGCGCATCGCCAGCGACGTAGTAAGCCGCGGTGCTGCGTGGCAACGGCTTGCGACCACGGATCTTGTCGGCGATTTTCTCGGCCATCATGATCGTCGGGGCGTTCAGGTTACCGGTGGTGATGATCGGCATGATCGAGGCATCGACCACACGCAGGCTCTGCATGCCGTGCACGCGACCTTCGCCATCCACTACGGCCATCTCGTCGGTGCCCATCTTGCACGAGCAGGACGGGTGGAACGCGGTCTCGGCGTGTTCGCGGATGAACTTGTCCAGCTGCTCATCGGTTTGTACGTCAATGCCCGGGCTGATTTCGCGGCCACGGAAGGCGTCTAGTGCAGGTTGTTGCATGATTTCACGGGTCAGGCGGATGCCGTCACGGAATTCCTGCCAGTCCTGTTCGGTGGCCATGTAGTTGAACAGGATGCTCGGGTGCTGGCGCGGGTCTTTCGACTTGGCCTGGATGCGACCACGGCTCGGCGAACGCATGGAGCCCATGTGCGCCTGGAAACCGTGCTCTTTCACACCGTTGCTGCCGTTGTAGTTAATCGCTACCGGCAGGAAGTGGTACTGGATGTTCGGCCATTCGAACTCTTCGCGAGTACGGATGAAACCGCCGGCTTCGAACTGGTTGCTGGCGCCGATGCCGGTGCCGTTGAACAGCCATTCGGCACCGATGGCCGGCTGGTTGTACCAGAGCAGCGACGGGTATAGCGAAACTGGCTGAGTGCAGGCGTATTGCAGGTACAGCTCGAGGTGATCCTGCAGGTTTTCACCCACGCCCGGCAGATCGTGAACGACCGGGATGTCGAGCTTGTTCAGCAGTTCGGCAGGGCCGACACCGGAGCGTTGCAGAATCTGTGGCGAAGCGATGGCGCCGGAGCACAGCAGGACTTCTTTACGCGCTTTGACTTCAACACGCTCTTCAGCGTCGCCGACCAGGTAACGCACGCCGACCGCACGCTTGCCTTCGAACAGGATCTTGTCGGTCAGGGCGTGGGTGACGATGGTCAGGGTCGAACGCTTTTTAGCGGTGTCGAGGTAGCCACGGGCGGTGGAAGCACGACGACCTTTCGGCGTCACGGTGCGGTCCATCGGGCCGAAACCTTCCTGCTGGTAACCGTTCAAGTCTTCGGTGCGCGGGTAGCCAGCTTGTACGCCGGCTTCAACCATGGCGTGGAACAGCGGGTTGTTGCCAGCCTTCGGCGTGGTCACGCTGACCGGACCTTCGCCACCGTGGTAGTCGTTCGGGCCGATGTCGCGGGTTTCCGCTTTGCGGAAATACGGCAGGCAGTCCAGGTACGACCAGTCTTCCAGACCTGGCAGTTTCGCCCAGCCGTCGTAGTCCATCGCGTTGCCACGGATGTAGCACATGCCGTTGATCAGCGAGGAACCGCCGAGGCCTTTGCCGCGACCGCATTCCATCCGGCGGCCGTCCATGTGTGGCTCGGCGTCGGTTTCGTAAGCCCAATTGTAGCGACGACCTTGCAGCGGGAACGCCAGTGCGGCCGGCATTTGTGTGCGGAAGTCGAAACGGTAGTCCGGGCCGCCGGCTTCGAGCAGCAGAACGGTGACGCCGGCGTCTTCAGTCAGACGGGTCGCCAGAGTGTTACCGGCCGAGCCGGCACCGATGATGATGTAATCGAATTCTTGGGACATTGAATGCACCCTCTTTGGATGTGGTCAGGTCGCCGAGTGGCCACTTTCTGTGGCGAGGGAGCTTGCTCCCGCTCGGCTGCGCAGCAGTCGCAGAACTTGCGACCGAGCTCTGTCTGGATGAACGCATTTTCTGGAGTTGGGGCCGCTTCGCAGCCCAGCGGGAGCAAGCTCCCTCGCCACAAGGGCCCCGACTTCAGAAACGCGTCAGATCAGAACACCGAGACGTAATCGCCCAGCTCGACCTGTACCGATTTGATGCGAGTGAAGTTGTTCAGCGAGCTGATACCGTTTTCACGGCCGACACCCGACTGCTTGTAACCACCCACCGGCATTTTCGCGTCGGACTCGCCCCAGGCGTTGATCCAGCAGATACCGGCTTCCAGTTGATGAATCACGCGGTGTGCGCGGTTCAGGTCTTTGGTGACGATACCGGCGGCCAGGCCGAAGTCGGTGTCGTTGGCGCGGCGGATCACTTCTTCTTCGGTTTCGTAGGAGAGGATCGCCATGACCGGGCCAAAGATTTCTTCGCGGACGATGGTCATGTCGTCGGTGCAGTCGGTGAACACGGTCGGAGCAACGAATGCGCCTTTGGCGAATTCGCCGTCGGTCAGACGGTCGCCGCCGCACAGCACGCGGGCGCCTTCTTCTTTACCCTTGGCGATGTAACCCAACACGCTTTCCATGTGCGGGAAGCTGACCAGCGGGCCGAAGTTGGTGTTTTCGTCTTCCGGGTTGCCAACGCGAATGCGCGCAACGCGCTCAACGATCTTGGCTTCGAAAGCGGCTTTCAGGTGCGCCGGTACGAACACGCGAGTGCCGTTGGTGCAGACCTGACCGGAGCTGTAGAAGTTGGCCATCATCGCGGTGTCGGCCGCGCGATCAAGGTCGGCGTCGTCGCAGATGATCAGCGGGGACTTGCCGCCCAGTTCCATGGTCACGTCTTTCAGCGACGAAGCCGAAGCGCTGGCCATGACCTTCTTGCCGGTGTCGGTGCCGCCAGTGAAGGAGATTTTTTCGATGCGCGGGTGCTCGGTCAGCCAGGTGCCGACTTCACGGCCGCTGCCGGTCAGCACGTTGAACACGCCGTTTGGAACGCCGGCTTCGGTGTAGATCTCGGCCAGTTTCAGGGTGGTCAGCGAGGTGACTTCGCTTGGCTTGAAGATCATCGCGTTACCGGCCGCCAGGGCTGGAGCGGATTTCCACAGAGCGATCTGGATCGGGTAGTTCCACGCGCCGATACCGGCAACCACGCCCAGCGGCTCGCGACGGGTGTAAACGAAAGAGGTGTCACGCAGCGGGATCTGCTCGCCTTCGATGGCGGGCACCAGGCCTGCGTAGTATTCCAGCACGTCGGCGCCGGTAACGATGTCGACGTACTTGGTTTCGGAGAACGACTTGCCGGTGTCCAGGGTTTCCAGAGCAGCCAGTTCATCGTTGCGCTCGCGCAGGATGTCGACGGCACGACGCAGGATGCGCGAACGCTCCATGGCGGTCATCGCAGCCCAGATCTTCTGGCCTTTTTCAGCGCTGACTACTGCGCGCTCGACGTCTTCCTTGGTCGCACGTTGCACCAGTGCGAGGACTTCACCGTTAGCCGGGTTGATGGCTTCGAAGGTGGCATCGCTGCCGGCGTCGGAGTACGCGCCATCGATGTAAAGTTTTTGCAGTTCGAAACGGGCCATAGTGTCCTCGCAAGTGCATTAGTGGTTGGCGTTGACCGCCGCGATGAAGCTGCGGAGGCAGTGAGGGGCCGAGCGTTTTCTGTGTGCTCTAGCTCACCTTCTTGGCCAATTGGAAATCCATGTATTCGTAAGCGATCTGTTGCGCCTGCGCGGTGTCGAAAGCGTCTCCCGACAAAGCGCCGCGCAACCACAAGCCGTCAATCAACGCTGCCAGTCCACGCGCTGCGGTGCGCGCATCTTCGAGCGGCAACACACGGCGGAACTCGCAGCACAGGTTGGAATACAGACGGTGATCGTTGATCCGCTGCAACCTGTGCAAAGACGGCTGGTGCATGCTGGTGGCCCAGAAGGCCAGCCAGGTTTTCATTGCCGGGCCATTGACCTGGCTGGCGTCGAAGTTGCCTTCGATGATCACCTGCAGATGCGCCCGTGGGCTGTCATCTGCCAGCGCTTGGCGGCGCAGGGTGACGTTCTCGCTGAGGACGCTCATCAGATACCGCATCGTGGCGGCAATCAGGCCGTTCTTGTCCTGAAAGTAGTGACTGATGATGCCATTCGAGACACCGGCCAAACGGGCGATCAGCGCAATGCTGGCGTCCCCCATTCCGACCTGATCGACCGCCTGCAAAGTGGCTTCGATCAGTTGTTGGCGGCGGATGGGTTGCATACCGACCTTGGGCATCTTGCACATCTCCTTAGGCCTTCCGAGGGGCGAATGACGCCTATCGGATTGAGGGCCAGTCTATTTTGTTTTGATTGAACGTTCAATCAACAAAGAATAAGATCTGCGACAAATCGTCGCTGCCTACAGATTTTTCCTACGTGTAAGTGGCGATAAAACCGACATCCGAAAATGCTTGAAACCTGCGTGGGGCATGGCGCGGTTCGCGATTCGATGGACGTGTTGAAAGGGCAAGACGCTCAGGGCCAGGTTTCGGATGAACGTCCGGACCTCGGCCACGAAAGCGATTCGCAGCGCCATTTCGGCAGGTTCGGGCTTTTTTCGGGGTGTCTTTATATCACCCGCCAGTCGGCTGCCAACTAACCGATTGGTCGGGTTCCGTGTTGCCTTGTGTTCTTCTCTCGCACTGCCTGGAGCATTTGTGCCATGAGTTCTGCCTCGCTTATAAAGACCCCGCCCGAGAAGGTGACGGTCAACGGTTGGGTGTTTTACACCTCTACCGCGCTGATTCTGTTGTTGACCGCCATTCTGATTATCGCCCCGCAAGAGGCCGGCAGATTGTTGGGTATCGCTCAGGCCTGGTTGTCGCGCAGCTTCGGCTGGTACTACATGGTGGTGATCGCCGCCTACCTGGTGTTTGTGGTGGGCCTGGCGTTTTCCTCGTACGGCAAACTCAAACTGGGCAGCAAGGACGACACCCCGGATTTCAGTTACGGCGCCTGGGCGGGGATGCTGTTCTCGTCGGGTATCGGTATTTCGCTGCTGTACTTCGGCGCGTCCGAGCCTCTGGATCACTACTTCAATCCGCCGGAAGGCGTATCGGCCACCAACATGGCCGCGCGTCAGGCTGTACAGCTGACATTCCTGCACTGGGGCCTGCACGGCTGGGCGATTTACGCACTGGTCGGTCTGGCCGTTGCCTACTTTGCTTACCGTCATAACCAGCCGCTGGCGCTGCGTTCGGCGCTGTATCCGCTGGTCGGCGAGCGTTGGGTCAAGGGCGCTGCCGGTCACGCGGTGGACGGCTTCGGCATGTTCGTGACCCTGCTGGGTCTGGTGACCAACCTGGGGATCGGTTCGCTGCAAGTGTCCTCGGGCCTGGAAAACCTGTTCGGCATGGAACACAGCAACACCAACCTGCTGATCGTGATCATCGTGATGAGCACCGTGGCGACCATCGCTGCCGTGTCCGGAGTGGAAAACGGCATCCGTCGTCTGTCCAACCTGAACATCGTGCTGTTCAGCGGTCTGCTGATTTTCGTGCTGCTGTTCGGCCCGACCCTGCACCTGCTCAACGGCTTCGTGCAGAACATCGGCGACTACCTCAACGGCATCGTGCTGAAAACCTTCGACCTTTATGTGTATGAAGGCAGCGCCGAGAAAACCGAACGCTGGATGGGCCTGTGGACTCTGTTCTACTGGGCGTGGTGGATTTCCTGGGCGCCATTCGTAGGCATGTTCATCGCGCGTATTTCCCGTGGTCGTACCGTGCGTGAACTGGTCGCCGGCGTGCTGCTGATTCCACTGGGCTTCACTTTGGCGTGGCTGTCGATCTTCGGTAACTCGGCACTGGATCTGGTGATGAACCAGGGCGCGGTCGAGCTTGGCAAGACGGCGCTGGAACAGCCGTCGATGGCGATCTATCAATTGCTTGAACACTACCCGGCGTCGAAAATCGTCATCGGTGTGTCGATCTTTGTTGGCTTCGTGCTGTTCCTGACCCCGGCCGACTCCGGCGCGGTAATGATGGCGAATCTGTCCTGCAAGGGCGGCAACGTCGACGAAGATGCGCCGCACTGGCTGCGAATCTTCTGGTCGGTCGTGATCACTCTGGTGACCATCGGTCTGTTGTTCGCCGGTAACTTCGAAGCCATGCAAACCATGGTGGTGCTGGCCGGTCTGCCGTTCTCGGTGGTGCTGGTGTTCTTCATGTTCGGCCTGCACAAGGCGATGCGTCAGGACGTGCAGATCGAACAGGAGCAAGCGCAACTGGCTGAGCGCGGTCGTCGTGGTTTCAGCGAGCGTTTGACTCAGCTGGATCTGCAACCGAGCCAATCGGTGGTGCAGCGTTTCATGGACAAGCAGGTCAGCCCGGCGCTGGAAGATGCGACGGCGCAGATGCGTGCACAGGGTCTGGAGGTACAGACGCTGTTGGGCAAATCCAAGCGTTGCATGGGCGTACGCGTCGAGATGGAAGAGGGCAACCCTTTCGTTTACGAAGTGAGCCTGGACGGCTATCTGGCGACCCCGACCGAATCGGCCCAGTCCGATGAAGCGCGCCAGCGTTACTACCGCGCCGAGGTGTATCTGCACAACGGCAGCCAGGATTACGACCTGATGGGCTTCACGCAGGATCAGATCACGCGGGATGTGCTCGATCAGTTTGAAAGCCATCGGCAGCTCCTTGGCCGGGTGTATAGCTAAACCTTGAGGGTCGGCGGTGCAGTCAGTTGCACCGCTGAACCATTGTGGTGAGGGGATTTATCCCCGATGGGCTGCGAAGCAGTCCTGAAACCGTCAAACGCGGTTTTCCTTGATTACCGCGATTGACGACTTGGGGCCGCTTCGCGACCCATCGGGGATAAATCCCCTCGCCACAGATGCTGTATTCACAGGTGAATATCTGCACTAATAAAAACGCCGCGATCCTCTCGCGGCGTTTTTGTGTCTGGGGTTGTTAGCCCAGGTTCTTGCCCAGCAACGCGTGATACAACTCACTGTCGCCCAAAATCCCTACCACATGATTGTTATCGTGCAGCACCAGTTTGTTGCCGGTCTGATAACGAATCTGCAACGCGTCACGCATGCCGATATTCGAGTCCACCAGCGTCGGCTTGCGCTCCAGCCCTTCTACCGCCTGCCCCGGCGCCCAGTTTTGCAGGTTCAGCACCGAACCGTTCTGCCGCGCACCCTTGATGGTGTTGCCTTCAGCCAGATCCAGCCACGAGTCGCCACCCGGATCGAGGCATACCGAACCGTTGATGCGTTTGCACTTGTCCAGTGTGCGCATCAGGCTGCGACCGCACAGCACATTGAGCGGATTGGTGTGCGCGACGAAGGTCCGCACATAGTCGTCCGCCGGGTTCAGTACGATCTCTTCCGGCACGCTGTACTGGATGATCCGGCCGTCCTTCATGATCGCGATACGGCTACCGAGCTTCAGTGCTTCATCAAGGTCGTGGCTCACGAAGACGATGGTCTTGCTCAGCTTGCGTTGCAGTTCCAGCAGTTCATCCTGCAAACCCTGACGGATCAGCGGGTCGAGCGCGGAGAACGGTTCATCCATCAACAGAATGTCGGCGTCCATCGCCAGTGCCCGCGCCAGGCCCACACGCTGCTGCATACCGCCCGAGAGTTCGTCGGGTTTCTTGTTGCGCCATTGCGTCAGGCCGACCAGTTCGAGTTTTTCGTCGACCAGTTTCTTGCGTTCCTTCTCCGGACGGCCCTGCATTTCCAGACCGAAACTGATGTTCTCGCGCACCGTCAGCCACGGCATCAGTGCGAACTTCTGGAACACCATGGCGATGCGCTTGGTGCGCATCATTTTCAGCTCGGCCGGGGTGCAGGAGGCGATGTCGATCTGGCGGTTTTCATGCTCGACGAACAGCTTGCCGCGGCTCACGGTGTTGAGGCCGTTGATGCAGCGCAGCAGGCTCGACTTGCCGGAACCGGACAGGCCCATCAGCACGCAGATTTCACCTTTGTTGATGTCCAGCGTGGCTTTTTCCACGCCGACGATCTGTCCGGTCTTCTTCAGGATCTCGTTGCGCGTCATGCCCTGATCCAGCAGCTTGAGCGCCTCGCGTGGGTCCTTGGAGAAGATTACGTCGACGTCTTCGAAGCGAATTATGCTCATGCGTCACCCCCTACTTTGGCGTCGGGTTGTTTGCAGATACGGTCGAGCATGATCGCCAGCAGTACGATCGCCAGGCCCGCTTCGAAGCCCAGGGCGATATCAGCAGTGTTCTGTGCGTTGACCACCG
>NZ_JBIUWQ010000076.1:0-26796 GCF_044743525.1 Pseudomonas sp. NPDC087598
CTGCGCTTCCTCGTGGTCTCGCTGGCGTTCTACGGCATGTCGACCTTCGAAGGTCCGATGATGGCGATCAAGACCGTCAACTCGCTTTCGCACTACACCGACTGGACCATCGGCCACGTACACGCCGGCGCGCTTGGCTGGGTAGCAATGATTTCGATCGGCGCGATCTACCACATGATCCCGAAACTGTTCGGCCGTGCGCAGATGCACAGTGTCGGCCTGATCAACGCGCACTTCTGGCTCGCGACCATCGGCACCGTGCTGTACATCGCTTCGATGTGGGTCAACGGCATCACTCAGGGCCTGATGTGGCGTGCAATCAACGACGACGGCACCCTCACCTACTCGTTCGTTGAGGCGCTGCAAGCCAGCCACCCGGGCTACATCGTCCGTGCGCTGGGCGGTGCATTCTTCGCCAGCGGCATGTTCCTGATGGCTTACAACGTCTGGCGCACCGTGCGCGCCTCGAACCCGGCTGAAGCCGAAGCCGCTGCCCAGATCGCTGTCGTTGGAGCTCACTGATGAAGCATGAAGCTGTCGAGAAGAACATTGGCCTGCTGGCCTTCTTCATGGTCATCGCCGTCAGCGTTGGCGGCCTGACCCAAATCGTTCCGCTGTTTTTCCAGGACGTCACCAACAAGCCGGTCGAAGGCATGAAGCCGCGCACTGCGCTTGAACTGGAAGGCCGCGACGTCTACATCGCCAACGGCTGTGTCGGCTGCCACTCGCAGATGATCCGCCCGTTCCGTGCTGAAACCGAACGCTATGGCCACTACTCGGTTGCCGGTGAGAGCGTCTGGGATCACCCGTTCCTGTGGGGTTCCAAACGTACCGGTCCGGACCTGGCCCGTGTCGGCGGTCGTTACTCCGATGACTGGCAGCGTGCGCACTTGTACAACCCGCGCAACGTTGTGCCTGAGTCGAAAATGCCGGCTTACCCGTTCCTCGTGGAGAACAAGCTCGACGGTAAGGACACCGCTAAAAAAATGGAGGTCTTGCGCACGCTCGGCGTCCCTTACACCGACGAAGACATCGCCGGTGCGAAGGATGCCGTGAAGGGCAAAACCGAAATGGACGCGCTGGTGGCCTACCTGCAAGGCCTGGGCACCATCATCAAAAGCAAACGGTGAATTAGATGGATATCGGGATGATTCGTGGCCTGGGCACCGTTGTTGTGATGGTGGCCTTCATCGGTCTGGCGTTGTGGGTGTTCAGCCCCAAGCGCAAGTCGGAGTTTGAAGACGCGACCTTGTTGCCTTTTGCGGATGATCCCGAAGCCATCAAGCACGTCGAGCAAGCTTCTAGGAGTAACAAAGAATGACTACATTCTGGAGTCTGTACGTCACAGTCCTCAGTCTCGGTACGATCTTTTCCCTGACCTGGCTGCTGCTGTCGACCCGCAAGGGCCAGCGCAGCGAGCAGACGGACGAGACGGTCGGGCACTCCTTCGACGGGATCGAGGAGTACGACAACCCACTGCCGAAATGGTGGTTCATGCTGTTCGTCGGCACCATCGTTTTCGCCTTGGGTTACCTGGTGCTGTACCCGGGCCTGGGCAACTGGAAGGGCCTGCTGCCGGGTTATAACTACCTCGATAACGACAAGCAGACCGCGTTCGCCAACGGCCAGACCGGCTGGACCGGCGTCCACGAGTGGGAAAAGGAAATGGCTCGTTCGGACGCCAAGTTCGGTCCGATCTTCGCCAAGTTCGCGGCCATGCCAATCGAAGAAGTCGCCAAGGACCCGCAAGCCCTGAAGATGGGTGGCCGCCTGTTCGCCTCCAACTGCTCGGTCTGCCACGGTTCCGACGCCAAGGGCGCCTACGGCTTCCCGAACCTGACCGACGCCGACTGGCGCTGGGGCGGTGAGCCGGAAACCATCAAGACCACCATCATGGGCGGTCGTCACGCCGTGATGCCGGCCTGGGCTGAAGTCATTGGTGAGCAAGGCGTGGCCGACGTTGCGGCATTTGTCGTGACCAACCTCGATGGCCGCAAGCTGCCGGAAGACACCAAGGCTGACCCGGCCAACGGCGGCAAGCTGTTCGCCGCCAACTGCGTGGCCTGCCACGGTCCAGCGGGCAAAGGCACCCCAGCCATGGGCGCGCCTGACCTGACTCACCCGGGCGCGTTCATCTACGGTTCGAGCTTCGCGCAACTGCAGCAGACCATCCGTTACGGCCGTCAGGGCCAGATGCCGGCGCAGGAACAATTGCAAGGCAACGACAAGGTGCACCTGCTGGCGGCTTACGTTTACAGCCTGTCTCACGGTGAAAAAGCACCGCAAGCGAACGCCGAGTAAGGCCGACGCCTGAAACAAAAAACGGCCCCGCCAATGAGAATTGGCGGGGCCGTTTTGTTTCTGCTTCCTTTATCGAACGACCAGTGGTTATTTTCTGAAGCGCATAGAGGTTGCTGCACACCGAACACGGTAGTAACGTTTCTACAAACCTTACTCAGGGGAGATCGTCATGATGGCCATCACCACCATTTCAAGCCGTGAATTCAATCAAGACACAAGCAGTGCCAAAAAAGCCTCGCGTCAGGGGCCGGTTATCATCACCGACCGTGGCAAGCCTGCTCATGTACTGCTAAGCATTGAGGAGTACCAGAAACTGACGGGTACGAACGCGAGCATCGTCGACTTGTTAGTCATGCCTGAATCGGCAGACATTGAATTCGAAACCGAGCGTGCCGTGATCACTCACCGCCCTGTGGATCTGTCCTGAATGTATTTACTCGATACAAATGTGATTTCCGAACTACGCAAACCTCAGGCTGACGCGAATGTCGTCGCTTGGGCCAAGAGTATTTCTGCGTCACGCCTGTTTATGTCTGTGATTACCTTGATGGAGCTTGAGACAGGGGTGCTGCGCATAGAGCGTCGCGATCCAGACCAGGGACAGGTACTGCGCCTTTGGCTAAAACGGCACGTAGTCCCCGCCTTCGACACTAGAATCCTGCCTATAGACGCCGCTGTCGCCATTCGCTGCGCCAGCTTGCATGTGCCTGATCGCGCCAGCGAAAGCGATGCGCTGATCGCAGCGACAGCATTGGTCCATGGTTTTACGGTGGTGACCCGCAATACCGGCGATTTTCACAGCAGTGGCGTGGCACTCATCAATCCATGGGATTGATGAATTCGCCCTTTGACGGCGAAGGACCGGTGGTGCCTACGTTACAAACTACCGATTTGAAAGGACCCCGCCGGCCATCCGACGGGGCCGTTTTTCATGGCCGATTGGCCCAGATGGATTTCACGGGAATGGTGTCGATCAACTCCCGTTTCTGCCATTGATTGTCTGTCACCAGATAGATCTGCAACTGCTTGCGATCCTCGGTAAAACTGGTGATCAGGTAAGTCTGTTGAGAAGTCGCACCACTCAGGTACATCGGCACATTCCCCAACCAGTAGGAACTACCACCGTCCTTGTGCAAGTGGCCGGCAAATACCGCTGTGACCTGATATTTCCTGATCATTTCGATAAAGCGCTTCTGCTGGCTGGCGTCGCCCTTCATCTCCAGCGGTTTGTGCATATTGATGATAATGGCATAACCCCCAGCCCTCGCCAGCCGGAGGTCGGTCTCCAGCCAGTCCAGTGCACTGGTGATGTTGAATGTGGTGGGGTTCCAGACGCTGGAGATATTCGCCGTGTAGGTAGGCTCGTTATTGAGCTGCACCAGATGCACATCACCGATGGTCTTGGAGTAAGCGAGGCTTCCCGAACTTCAAAACATAGTTCCCCACAGCACCCAAAAACCATTATTCGCCCCTCATTAATGATCACGCTTATGAGTGCTCATGATTTGCGGTAAATGCTCGATGGACTCACACGTTGTCGACCGGTATTTTCTCTTTCCATCTGGCGAGCACTCGTCAGACCGCCCCCCTACAGCCCGCTGTTTTTCAAGGAAGAATGCCATGCGAGAATCCGATCACGATTGCGTGCAGTCCCACGAAGACTTCACCTACACCAACCCAGCTGTCGACCCCGCTACACCCGCACCTGCACCTGCACCTGCACCTGATGACTCCATCACCGTCGAAGTCGTGAAGAAAAAAACAGGTAGCGGACTCGACAGCCTGGGCGGCGGAAGGCTGGACTGACGCCTTACTGACTCGACTACCGACGCAATCCCGAGGCTCGCTCGCCAGAGCGAGTCTCATGCATCGTCTATAGTCAATTGCCCCGCCAATGAGAATTGGCGGGGCCTTTTCCTTCAAGCCTACCCTGCCTATTGCACGGGAATCGTGTCCAACACCACACGACTTGGCCAGTTGTTGCCGTTGACCTGAGTGATAGTCAGGCTTTTCCTGTCTCTGGAAAAACCGGCGATCAGGTAGGTTTGCTGGGAAGCGGCACCACTTAGATATACCGGTACGCTGCCAAAATAGCGGTAAGCGTAAAGACTGCGCCCTACCGATTGATGAAAATGCCCGGCGAATACCGCCGTGACCTTGTAAGTGTTAATCAATTTATTGAAACGCTCGATCTGTTGCGTCGTTCCCTGCCATTGACCGGGCTTGTGCATGTTGACAATGATGATTTGCCCACGATCACGCGCAGCCTTCAAATCCTTTTCCAGCCAATCCAGCGAATCCTTGATTTCAAAGGTTGTAGGGTTCCAGGCGCTTGCAATACGTACTGAGTACGTCGGTTCGTTGTGCAACTGCACAAGATGCACATCCCCAACATCTTTGGAATAAGCCAGACTTCCGGAATAAAGCCTATTGAAGATAGGCCCACTGATATTCAGATCCAGACTATCGACCTTGCCTCGATGATGATCTTCGAAGTCGGTAATACTACCGGCAGCACAGTTTTCAGAGAAACAGCTGTTGTTTTCATAATCATGATTGCCGAGACCGTAAAGCACATTCTCGCCAAAGTACTTGCCCATTACCGGCCGTAACCAACTGCGCTGCCAGCCATGACCGTAGGCCGTAATGTCGCCATTGATCATGACCGGAATATGTTCAGGTGACGTACTAAAGTTCTTCCTGAAATTCGCAATATCCGAAAACTGGCTTTCGATCAACTGTCGGGAACGAGCCTCTTTGTCCTCCGTGGACTCAGCTTCACCACTGTCCGTCTTGTCCGTCCAGGGGTATTGAGGGTCGGATGCAAATACCATGTAGTTGGGATTTTGTTCAGCCAGCACCATGGGCGAAATAAAACCAAATACGCATACAAACGCACAGACAATTCGGCTTTTATTAAATAGGGCCTTCATATAATTCCTTTTACTTTCAATTGAGAAATAGCGATAACGTAATCGCAATCGGAAGTTAATGGAAAATCGAAAAGAACAAAACTGCAAATCCATTGCAAATTAATTAACTGCACTTACTACCTTTCCACCCCCCAAACAAAAAACCATTAAAGTTCAAACCTGTATCACTGAGAAATTGCTGAAGGCCGCTGTTTACGGATTCGCCTGCAGCCGCAAAAAACTCAGCCATACTCAACAAGTCAATTGATCTGCGTCAGGCTTTGTTACATTCGCTACACCATTGGCATTTTTTTCCCAACGCGACCAAAGGTCGCACCCGTTCGTCGGCGTGACAGGCGTATCATTGCGCCACTGCAACGCCCTTTCTGACCCCGGCCGGCACGTATCGACCGAGGCATTTTTCCACTGCCGTGGGATGCAATGATGAGCAACCAGATTCCGGTACACGACGTCACGCCACCCAGCAAAAACGCGAACAACAGCGTTGATCTCTACGCCTCTCGAGAAAAAATCTACACCCGCGCCTTCACCGGTCTGTTCCGCAATTTGCGGATGATGGGCGGTGCCGCGCTGTTCCTGCTGTATTTCGGTACGGTCTGGTTGAACTGGGGTGGCCATCAAGCCGTGTGGTGGAACCTGCCAGAGCGCAAGTTCTTCATTTTTGGCGCAACCTTCTGGCCGCAGGATTTCATTCTGCTGTCGGGCCTGCTGATCATTGCCGCGTTCGGGCTGTTCTTCATCACCGTGTATGCCGGCCGTGTGTGGTGCGGCTACACCTGCCCGCAAAGCGTGTGGACATGGATTTTCATGTGGTGCGAGAAGGTCACCGAAGGCGACCGCAACCAGCGCATCAAGCTCGACAAGGCGCCGATGAGCGCCAACAAGTTTGCGCGTAAATTCGCCAAACACGCGCTGTGGCTGCTGATCGGTTTCGTCACCGGCATGACCTTCGTTGGCTACTTCTCGCCGATCCGCGAACTGGTGTTCGAATTCTTCACCGGCCAGGCCGATGGCTGGTCGTACTTCTGGGTCGGTTTCTTCACCCTCGCCACCTACGGCAACGCCGGTTGGTTGCGCGAGCAGGTGTGCATTTACATGTGCCCGTATGCGCGCTTCCAGAGCGTGATGTTCGACAAGGACACGCTGATTGTTTCCTACGACCCGCGTCGCGGCGAAAGCCGTGGCCCGCGCAAGAAAGGCGTCGACTACAAGGCCATGGGCCTGGGCGACTGCATCGATTGCACCATGTGCGTTCAGGTCTGCCCGACCGGCATCGACATCCGCGACGGCCTGCAGATCGAATGCATTGGCTGCGCGGCGTGTATCGATGCCTGCGACAGCATCATGGACAAGATGGACTATCCGCGCGGCCTGATCAGCTACACCACCGAGCACAACCTCTCCGGGCAGAAAACCCATAAACTGCGGCCACGCCTGATCGGCTACGCGGTGGTGCTGTTGGCGATGATCAGCCTGCTGGTGACCGCGTTCTTCATGCGCTCGCTGGTCGGTTTCGACGTCAGCAAGGACCGCGTGCTGTACCGCGAGAACGCCGAAGGCCGGATCGAAAACGTCTACAGCCTGAAGATCATGAACAAGGACCAGCGCGATCACACCTATGTGCTGGACGCCGCCGGCCTGCCGGATCTGCGCCTGCAAGGCAAACGCGAGATCAAAGTGGCGGCCGGAGAAATTTTCAGCATGCCGGTCGAACTGTCGAGCGCACCGGAACAACTGCCATCGAGCACCAACGAGGTGAAATTCATCCTCAAGGATGCCGATGACGACAGCGTCCACGTTGAAGCCAAGAGCCGATTCATCGGCCCACAAATCCGTTGAGAGAACTGAACATGCCCGCCGCAAACGCCGCAAGTCCCTGGTACAAGCACCTCTGGCCGTGGATCATCATCGGGATTCTGGCCTGCTCGGTGACGTTGACCCTGTCCATGGTGACCATCGCGGTGAACAACCCGGACAACCTGGTCAACGACAACTACTACGAGGCCGGCAAAGGCATCAATCGCTCGCTGGATCGCGAACTGCTCGCGCAGAACCTGAAGATGCGGGCTGCAGTGCATCTGGATGACGTGACAGGCGAAGTCGACCTGCGCTTGAGCGGTGACAGCCAGCCAAAGACCCTGGAGTTGAACCTGATCTCGCCGACTCAGCCGGAGAAGGATCGCAAGATTGTTCTGACCCGCAGCGAAACCGAAACCGGTCGCTACATCGGCCAACTGAGCGACAAGATCGAAGGCCGCCGGTTTGTCGAGCTGCTGGGGTCTCAGGATGACCACGTCTGGCGCATGTTCGAAGAAGAGTTGGTGAGCCATGACAAGGATCTGCTGCTCGGTGATGAACCGCTGCAAGGCGCCGAAGACTTGAAGAAGTAAAAACCTGCGCTTCGCGCATTCGCGAGCAGGCTCGCTCCCACAGTGGATCTCCAGTGTCCTCAAAACCTGTGGGAGCGAGCCTGCTCGCGAAGAGGCCCTTGCGGACAATAAAGATTTCCTCTGATGACCACCCCACTCCCCTGCTACCACTGCGCCCTGCCCGTCCCGTCCGGCAGCCGCTTTACCGCTGTCGTCCTCGGGGAATCCCGCGAATTCTGCTGCCCCGGCTGCCAGGCCGTGGCCGAGGCCATCGTCGCTGGTGGGCTGCAAAGCTATTACCAGCATCGCAGCGAAGCGTCGGCCAACCCCGAAGCGCTGCCGGTGCAACTGGTCGATGAGCTGGCGCTGTACGACCGCGCCGATGTGCAAAAACCTTTCGTCCGTCATGAAGGCGACCTCGCCGAAACCACGCTGCTGATGGAAGGCATTAGCTGCGCGGCCTGCGGCTGGCTGATCGAGAAACATCTGCGCACGCTGCCTGCGGTAGCCGAGGCGCGATTGAACCTGTCCAATCATCGTCTGCACGTGCGCTGGGCCGATGGGCAATTGCCGTTGAGCCAGGTACTCGCCGAACTGCGTCACATCGGTTACGCCGCGCACCCCTATCAAGCCGACCGCGCCAGCGAACAACTGGCCAGCGAAAACCGCCTCGCCCTGCGCCAGCTCGGGGTGGCCGGGCTGCTGTGGTTCCAGGCGATGATGGCGACCATGGCGACATGGCCGGAATTCAACATCGACCTCAGCCCCGAGCTGCACACAATCCTGCGTTGGGTCGCGTTGTTTCTGACCACGCCGATCGTGTTCTACAGTTGCGCACCGTTCTTCAAAGGGGCGATGCGCGATCTGCGCACACGGCACCTGACCATGGACGTCTCGGTATCGCTGGCGATCGGCAGCGCCTACATCGCCGGGATCTGGACGTCGATTACCGGCGTCGGCGAGTTGTATTTCGATGCGGTTGGCATGTTCGCGCTGTTCCTGCTCGCCGGACGCTACCTGGAACGCCGCGCCCGCGAGCGCACCGCCGCCGCCACCGCGCAGTTGGTCAATCTGTTGCCGGCCTCGTGCCTGCGTCTGGATGAAACCGGCCACAGCGAACGCATCCTGCTCAGCGAACTGCGCATGGGCGACCACATTCTGGTGCAACCGGGTTCGATCCTGCCGGCGGACGGCAAGATCCTCGACGGCCAGTCGAGCATCGACGAATCGTTGCTGACCGGCGAATACCTGCCGCAGCCACGCATGCCGGGCGACGCGGTGACGGCCGGCACGCTCAACGTCGAAGGCGCGCTGACCGTTGAAGTGCAGGCCTTGGGGCAAGACACACGACTGTCGGCCATCGTCCGTTTGCTCGATCGCGCCCAGGCGGAAAAACCGCGCCTGGCGGAAATTGCCGATCGCGCCGCGCAATGGTTTCTGCTGTTGTCACTGATCGCCGCAGCCGCCATCGGCCTGTTGTGGTGGGAGCTGGATTCGTCGCGCGCATTCTGGATTGTCCTCGCCATGCTCGTCGCGACTTGCCCGTGTGCATTGTCGCTGGCAACGCCGACCGCGCTCACGGCCGCCACCGGCACCCTGCACAAACTCGGTCTGTTGTTGACTCGCGGTCACGTGCTGGAAGGTCTGAATCAGATTGATACGGTGATCTTCGACAAGACCGGCACGCTCACCGAGGGCCGGTTGGTGTTGCGCTCAATCCGCCCACTGGGGACGCTGAACAGCGAGCAATGCCTGAGCCTTGCCGCCGCGCTGGAAAACCGCTCGGAACACCCGATCGCCCGGGCTTTCGGCCGTGCACCGCTGGCAGCGGAAGAGGTCCATAGCACACCGGGGCTGGGTCTTGAAGGTCTGGTCGGTGAGCAGCGTTTGCGCATCGGTCAGGCGGAATTTGTCTGCGCCTTCAGCGGCTCGCTTTTGCCAACCATGCCGGACGAGCCGGGCCAATGGTTGCTGCTCGGTGACAGCGCCGGGCCGCTGGCGTGGTTCGTTCTCGATGACCGCTTGCGCGATGATGCGCCCGCCTTGCTCGCTGCGTGCAAAGCCCGTGGCTGGCGCACCTTGCTGCTGTCCGGCGACAGTTCACCGATGGTCGCCAGTGTCGCCGCCGAACTGGGTATCGACGAGGCCCGTGGTGGTCTGCGGCCGGACGACAAGCTGCAAGTGCTGCAACAGTTGCACAAGGAAGGTCGCAAAGTGCTGATGCTCGGCGACGGGGTCAACGATGTGCCGGTGCTGGCTGCCGCCGACATCAGCGTGGCCATGGGCTCGGCCACCGATCTGGCGAAAACCAGTGCCGATGCCGTGTTGCTGTCCAACCGTCTCGACGCATTGGTGCAGGCGTTTACGCTGGCGCGGCGCACCCGCCGGGTAATCATCGAGAACCTGCTGTGGGCCGCGCTGTACAATGGCCTCATGTTGCCGTTCGCCGCCCTCGGCTGGATCACCCCGGTGTGGGCCGCCGTCGGCATGTCGATCAGTTCGTTGACCGTGGTGCTCAACGCCCTGCGCCTGACTCGCCTGCCGAGCACGCCAGCCACCCGCACCTCGTCAGAAACCCGCCCGCTGCCGGCCTGAGCCGCGCGGGCATGGAGTACAGATGCCAGCTCTCTACGTGATGATCCCGGCCGCGTTGCTGATCGTGGCCATCGCCGTGTACATCTTCTTCTGGGCGGTGGACAGCGGCCAGTACGACGATCTCGACGGCCCGGCCCACAGCATCCTGTTCGACGACCAGGACCCGAACCACACTGCGGCCGTCGACGAAGCCAACGCGAACAAACCGGACGACAAGGCGCCACCCCATGCTTGAACTGGCGCCACTGCTGGTCTCGGCGCTGATCCTCGGCCTGCTCGGCGGCGGCCATTGCCTGGGAATGTGCGGCGGTTTGATGGGCGCGCTGACATTGGCGATTCCCAAGGAACAACGCAGTCGGCGCTTTCGTTTGCTGCTGGCGTACAACCTTGGGCGGATCCTCAGTTACGCCACCGCAGGTTTGCTCATCGGCCTGGCTGGCTGGGCGGTGGCCAACAGTCCCGCCGCGCTGTTCATGCGCGTGCTGGCCGGGCTGCTGTTGATTGCCATGGGCTTGTACCTCGCCGGTTGGTGGAGCGGCCTGACCCTCATCGAAAGCCTCGGGCGCGGTTTGTGGCGCTACATTCAACCGGTGGCCAATCGCTTGCTGCCGGTGTCGAGTCTGCCCCGCGCGCTGTTGCTTGGCGCACTGTGGGGCTGGTTGCCGTGTGGACTGGTTTACAGCACGTTGTTGTGGTCGGCGAGCCAGGGCAACGCGCTGGACAGTGCACTGTTGATGCTCGCGTTTGGCCTCGGCACTTGGCCGGTATTGCTGGCTACCGGTCTGGCGGCTGAGCGAGTGACCGCGCTGCTGCGCAAACGCAGCGTGCGCATGACCGGTGGGTTGCTGGTAATCCTGTTCGGCATCTGGACCCTGCCCGGCCCGCATCAGCACTGGTTGATGGGCCATTAGATCGGCGGTGTGGCCTTCGCGAGCAGGCTCGCTCCCACAGGAGATTTGTGTTGCAGCACCGATCAAATGTGGGAGCGAGCCTGCTCGCGAAAAGGCCTGCATGACCAACACACCTCTCCCCGTTGATACAAATCAACAGCCCCATCGCCGCACCCCGATAGACTCGCCACACTGCCAGCCTATCCGGGGGAATGCCCGCATGCTCGACGCCATTCGTTGGGACACTGATCTGATCCGCCGCTACGACCTGGCGGGGCCGCGCTATACCTCGTATCCGACGGCCGTGCAATTCAACAGTCAGGTCGGCACTTTCGACCTGTTCCATGCCCTGCGCGACAGCCGCAAGGCTCTGCGCCCACTGTCGCTGTACGTGCACGTGCCGTTCTGCGCGAACATTTGCTACTACTGCGCCTGCAACAAAGTCATCACCAAGGATCGCGGTCGCGCCCTGCCGTACCTGCAACGCCTGGAGCAGGAAATCCAGCTGATCGCCTGCCACCTCGACCCGACGCAGAAAGTCGAACAGCTGCACTTTGGCGGCGGCACGCCGACCTTCCTCAGCCACGATGAACTGCGGCAACTGATGGCGCACCTGCGCAAGCATTTCAATCTGCTGGATGACGATTCCGGCGATTACGGCATCGAGATCGACCCTCGCGAAGCCGACTGGTCAACCATGGGTCTGCTGCGCGAACTCGGTTTCAACCGGGTCAGCATCGGTTTGCAAGACCTTGATCCGGCGGTGCAACGGGCGGTCAATCGCCTGCAAAGCCTGGAAGAGACCCGCGCCGTGATCGACGCGGCGCGCACCCTGCAATTTCGCTCGATCAACATCGACCTGATTTACGGCCTACCCAAGCAGACCCCGGACAACTTTGCCCGCACCGTCGAGGAAGTCATCAGCCTGCAACCGGATCGGCTCTCGGTGTTCAACTACGCGCACCTGCCGGAACGCTTCATGCCGCAGCGACGGATCAACGGCAACGAACTGCCAAGTCCGACGCAGAAACTGGAAATGCTCCAGCGCACCATCGAGCAACTGACCGCCGCCGGTTACCGCTACATCGGCATGGACCACTTTGCCCTGCCCGACGATGAGCTGGCGATTGCCCAGGAAGAACAAACCCTGCAACGCAACTTCCAGGGCTACACCACTCACGGCCATTGCGATCTGATTGGTCTGGGGGTGTCGGCGATCAGCCAGATCGGCGACCTGTATTGTCAGAACAGCAGCGATCTCAACGAATACCAGAACACCCTCGCCGCCGCGCAACTGGCGACCAGTCGTGGCCTGGTGTGCAATGCCGATGATCGGCTGCGTCGCGAGGTGATCCAGCAGTTGATCTGCAATTTCAGCCTCGAATTCGCCGACATCGAGCAAGCGTTCAACATCGATTTCCAGGGTTACTTCGGCGCGCTGTGGCCGCAACTGCAAGGCATGGCCAAGGACGGCCTGATCACGCTGGACAGCGAGAGGATCGAAGTATTGCCGGCGGGACGCCTGCTGGTGCGTTCGGTGTGCATGGTGTTCGACGCTTACCTCGAACAGCAGAACCGCCAGCGTTTCTCGCGGGTGATTTAGTTTTTCATCAGCAGTGAACCGACTTGCATGTTTTGCTCGGACGTCAGGCCCGACTGGCCCACCACTTTCGACAACGCCAGATTGGCGGTGATCAAACCGGTGTTCAACGCGGCAATGGCGCCACGCAAGCTGGCAACCTTGATGATTTTTTCTTCGTTGGAAAGGCGCTTGTCGGCCATGATCTTTTCGATCTGCGCCTTTTTCTCGGCGATCTCTTTTTGCAGCTTGCGGATCATCTTCAGCAATTGCTGGATGTTCTCGGGTAAACCGCTTTCTTCGATGTCGCGATTATCGCCGCCCGCACTCGCCGATTTCTCGATGGAGGCTCCGGACAGCGACACTTTGACGCCCTCGACCAAGGTCGGGGTTGCCTCCTCGGTAGAACCGTCTTCGCGTGTATTGCCTGAAGTCGCTTTAAACGTCTCCGGCAATGCCGCAACGTCGCTGCTACCGGGGCCAAGCGTGCCAATGGCGGCCATCAAGTCGTTCCTTGTATGCGTTCTGATACCTGTTTATCGGCGGCTTGCCCTGCGGCTTTACGCCCGCGGGTCAAACTCGCCACAGACTGGCCTGAATGTCCTCCCGTGAGTTACCCTTACGGCTTATGTGTGTTTTCCCACAAGGATTAAAGAAATGTCCGAGCCAGTTAAACTGCGCGCTCACAACCAGGCCCATTGCAAGGATTGCAGCCTGGCCCCTCTCTGCCTGCCACTTTCTCTGAATCTGGAAGACATGGATGCGCTGGACGAAATCGTTAAACGCGGCCGCCCGTTGAAAAAGGGTGAGTTCCTGTTCCGTCAGGGCGACACGTTCGATTCCGTTTATGCAGTACGCTCCGGCGCCCTGAAGACCTTCAGCCTGAGCGACACTGGCGAAGAGCAACTCACCGGTTTCCATCTGCCGAGCGAACTGGTCGGCCTGTCCGGCATGGACACCGAGAAACACCCGGTGTCCGCCCAGGCGCTGGAAACCACCTCGGTTTGCGAAATTCCTTTCGAACGCCTCGACGAACTGGCCCTGCAACTGCCGCAGCTGCGCCGCCAGTTGATGCGCGTGATGAGCCGGGAAATTCGCGACGACCAGCAAATGATGCTGTTGTTGTCGAAGAAAACCGCCGACGAGCGCATCGCGACGTTCCTCGTCAACCTGTCGGCGCGCTTCCGTGCTCGCGGCTTCTCGGCCAATCAGTTCCGCCTGAGCATGTCGCGCAACGAAATCGGCAACTACCTGGGCCTGGCGGTGGAAACCGTGTCGCGGGTGTTCACCCGTTTCCAGCAGAACGAACTGATCGCCGCCGAGGGCAAAGAGATCCATATCCTCGATCCGATTCAGCTCTGCGCCCTGGCCGGTGGCTCGCTCGACGGCTGATCTCGACCCGCGGCCGAGCGCATCGATTCAGCCGCGGGTATACTGCGCCGTTTGCAGCCCTGCCAGGACAACTCGACGATGGTCTTCGACTCCTTCGACATCAAATCCCTGATCCGCCCTGTGATCGACTTCCCGAAACCGGGCGTGATCTTTCGCGACATCACCCCGCTGTTCCAGTCGCCAACGGCCCTGCGCCTGGTGATGGACAGCTTCGCCCACCGCTATGTGGAAGCCGACTTCACCCACATCGGCGCGATGGATGCCCGTGGTTTTCTGATCGGTTCGGTTTTGGCTTATCAGTTGAACAAGCCACTGGTGCTGTTCCGCAAGCAAGGCAAACTGCCGGCGGACGTATTGGCCGAAGGTTACGCGACCGAGTACGGCGAAGCGTTCCTGGAAGTGCACGCCGACAGCCTGTGTGAAGGCGATTCGGTGGTGATGTTTGATGACTTGATCGCTACTGGCGGGACGTTGATTGCAGCGGCCAACCTGATTCGCCGCATGGGCGCGCGGGTGCATGAAGCAGCAGCGATTATTGATTTGCCGGAGTTGGGTGGGTCGCAGCGTCTGGAAGATATGGGCATCCCTAGCTTCTGCCTGACGCAGTTTGCCCTGACCGATAAGTAAGCAGCGCCTGTTAGACCGCTTTCGCGAGCAGGCTCGCTCCCACATTTGGAATGCATTCCCCTGTGGGAGCGAGCCTGCTCGCGAAGGCGTCGGCCGCCTCAACGCAAGACCTAAAGGCCCATCTGCTTGCTGATGATTTCGTTCATCACCTCTCGCGTCCCGCCGCCAATCGACAAGATGCGATTATCCCGATACAGCCGCTCCACCAGACTCTCGCGCATATAACCCAGCCCGCCAAGAATCTGCACCGCTTCGTTGGTGATCCGGTCCGAGGTATCCGTGGCGAAGTTCTTGGCCATGGAAATCTCCTTGATCACACTCTGTCCCGCCGCCATCTTCGCCGCTTGCCGGTAAGTGAATTCCCGCGACACTTCCAGCGCCGTGGCCATCTCGGCGAGGCGATGCTTGATCACCTGGAACTTGCCGATCGGTTTGCCAAAGGCCTCGCGTTCCCGCGCCCACTTCAGCGCCTCCTCCAGCGCCAGTTGCGCGGTCATGTTGGCCATCAACGCCAACGCCAACCGCTCGCTCTGGAAGTTGCCCATGATGCAGGCGAAGCCCATGTTCTCGGCGCCGATCAGGTTTCCTACAGGCACCCGGCAATCATCGAAGAACAATTCAGCCGTGTCCGACGCCCACCAGCCCATTTTCTTCAACTGACGGCCGACGGTGAAACCCGGCGTACCCTTTTCAATCAATAACAGACTGATGCCGCCGAAACCCGGCTCACCCGTGCGTACCGCGACGGTATAGAAGTCAGCGCGTACGCCACTGGTGATAAAGGTTTTGCTGCCGCTGACCCGGTAGAAGTCGCCGTCACGCACGGCGCGGGTTTGCAGGTTGGCGACGTCGGAGCCACCGCCGGGCTCGGTGATCGCCAGTGCGCTGATCTTCTCGCCACTGAGCACTTGCGGCACTACGCGATCGCGAGCTTGCGGCCGCGCCCATTTGACGATCGGCGGCAGACCGATATCCAGCGAACCCAGCCCCGCCACCAGTCCGCCGGAGCCGCAGCGCATCAGTTCTTCACTGGCGGCGACCTTGGCGAACAGGTCGCCTTCATGGCTGCCGCCCAGCGCTTCGGGATAGCCGATGCCAAGGATGCCGGCGGCGCCAGCCTTCAGGTACAACTCACGGGGGAAGCTTTCGGCTTCTTCCCACTGATCGATGTCCGGCAGGATCTCGCGCTCGACGAAACGTCTGACGCTGTCGCGGACCATTTGGTGGCTGGGATCGAAGTATTCCTGAAAGGCAGGCATCGGCGAACTCCACTGAAGGGTTCGCCGACGTTAACCGAGCGCTTGCTTGGTTTTCAACCAGATTTGTGAATCAGATGAACCGAGGTGCGCCATTCGCGAGCAGGCTCGCTCCCACAATGAGTCCGTGAACGACACAAAACCAGTGTGGGAGCGAGCCTGCTCGCGAAAGCGTCAAATCAGACACCGCGTAACTCAGAGAGTGATCGGTTTGCGCCCGGCAAACGAATGCGCCAGCGTACCGCCATCCACCAGTTCCAGCTCACCACCCAACGGCACCCCGTGGGCAATCCGCGAAGCGATCAAACCTTTGTTGTTGAGCAACTGCGCGATGTAATGCGCCGTCGCTTCGCCCTCCACCGTCGGGTTGGTGGCCAGGATAACCTCGGTAAACGTCCCCGCCTCTTCAATCCGCGTCATCAGCTGCGGAATGCCGATCGCCTCAGGTCCGAGCCCATCCAGCGGCGACAAGTGCCCCTTGAGCACAAAGTAGCGCCCACGGAAACCGGTCTGCTCGACCGCATACACATCCATCGGCCCTTCGACCACGCACAGCAGCGTGTCGTCGCGGCGAGTATCGGCGCACTGCGGGCACAGATCGTCTTCGGTCAGCGTGCGGCACCGACGACAGTGACCCACCCCTTCCATGGCCTGACTCAAGGATTGAGCCAGACGCAGACCGCCGCTGCGGTCACGTTCGAGCAACTGCAACGCCATGCGCTGGGCAGTTTTCTGACCGACACCCGGCAGAATTCGCAGGGAGTCGATCAGTTGGCGAATCAAAGGGCTGAAGCTCATGGGTAAAAAGTCCGACAAAACAACGAGACGCGGTTTATACCCGCGCCTCTGGCCAGCGTCAAATACTCAGTCCTGGGCGACCTTCACCACCAGTTTGCCGAAGTTGCGCCCCTCCAGCAGACCGATAAACGCCTCGGGCGCCTGCTCCAGGCCTTCGACCACATCCTCACGGAATTTCACCTTGCCGTCGCGTACCCACGGCACCATGTGGCTGATGAATTCCGGCTGACGATCACCGTAGTCATCGAACACGATGAAGCCCTGAATCCGCACACGCTTGGTCAACAGCGTGCGTTGCAGCATCGGCAAGCGATCCGGGCCTTTGGGCGCCTCAGAGGCGTTGTAACCGGCAATCAGCCCGCACAATGGAATGCGCGCCTTGGGATTGAGCAACGGCACGACCGCATCGAAAACGTGCCCACCGACATTTTCGTAATAAATGTCGATGCCCTTCGGGCAGGCCTTGGCCAGTTGCTCGGCGAAATCCGCCGCCTTGTGATCGATGCAGGCATCGAAACCCAGTTCCTCAACGACGTATTTGCACTTCTCGGCACCGCCCGCCACACCCACAGCGCGCAGTCCTTTGATCCTGGCCACTTGCCCGACCACCGAGCCGACCGCGCCCGACGCTGCCGCAACCACCAGGGTCTCGCCCTCTTTCGGCTGGCCGATGTCCATCAGGCCCATGTAGGCGGTCATGCCGGGCATGCCGAGCACACCCAGGGCCATCGACGGGCTCGGCAGCCCGGCCGGGATCGGAATAATGTTGCGGCCGTCGCTGATGCTGTGGCTTTGCCAGCCTGTGGCGCCGACCACCAGATCGCCTTTATGAAATTTCGGATGCCGTGAGTCCTCGACACGGCTGACAGCACCGCCAGTCATCACTTCGCCGATTTGTACCGGTGCGGTGTAGGACGGAGCGTCGCTCATGCGTCCGCGCATGTACGGGTCCAGCGACAGGTACAGGGTTTTCAGCAGCACCTGCCCTTCTTCAAGATCCGGCAACGCTTCGCGCTCCAGACGGAAATTTTCCGGGGTCGGTGCGCCCACCGGACGCGAGGCCAGGACAAAGCGTTGGTTGAGGGTCAGAGGGTC
This sequence comes from Pseudomonas sp. NPDC087598, assembly GCF_044743525.1. Lineage (NCBI taxonomy): Bacteria > Pseudomonadati > Pseudomonadota > Gammaproteobacteria > Pseudomonadales > Pseudomonadaceae > Pseudomonas > Pseudomonas sp. NPDC087598. Next base: position 17,836 of record NZ_JBIUWQ010000076.1, read on the forward strand.
GGACATGTCAGCGTCTCCTGTGAATGGTGAATTCAGCGGGTATAGGGAGCAGACCGTTGTTGCATGGGTGGGTTCGATGTTTCGACACTGTACGAGATTTAAGTAGGAGCTGCGGCACGCTGCGATCTTTTGATTTTGCTTGTAGAAGTCAGGATCAAAAGATCGCAGCTTCGTTTCACTCGACAGCTCCTACAGGGGCTGGTGTTGAACCAGCCAGAAACAAAAATGCCAGGCGCAAGGCCTGGCATTTTGTGTAGCTCATCTGCCGCCAATTGGCGAATCAGAATGGCAGTTTCATACCGGCTGGCAGGTTCATGCCGGCGGTCATGCTGCCCATTTTTTCCTGGCTGTTGGCTTCGATCTTGCGCACGGCGTCGTTGACGGCGGCGGCAACCACGGCTTCCAGCATCTCTTTGTCGTCTTCGCTCAGGCCTTCAACCAGGCTTGGGTCGATGCTCACGCTCTTGACGTCGTGACGACCGGTCATCACCACGGTGACCATATCGCCGCCGGCCTTACCGGTGACTTCGGCGTTGGCCAGTTCTTCCTGCATCTTGGCCATTTTTTCCTGCATCTGCTGCGCCTGCTTCATCAGGCCGGCCATGCCACCTTTCATCATGGGAATCACCTCAAAAGTACTTGGATCAAAACAGCACCCGGTCATAAGACCGAGCGCCTTCAGTTATTAGCCTTGGGCGACCAAGGCGTCGACAGGTTCAATAGTATCGTGTCGCACCACCGCGCCGAACTGCTGAACCATCTGCTGGATGAACGGATCGCCGTGGATTGACTCTTCCGCCTCGCGCTGACGGTTGGCACGACGCCGGGACGCAGCCTGAGCCGGAGTTTCCTGCTCGGGCTTGATCAGTTCGATGGTCAGGCTCAGCGTGCGGCCGTGGAACTGGTTCAACGCATCATTGAGACGACGCTGCTGCGTGGCGTTGAACAGCGCACTGTGCGCCGGGTCGAGGTGCATCAGCCAATGGTCGCCATCAACTGCGATCAATGTGCAGTTGGCGGCGATGCTGCCGGTCATGCCGGAGATCGGCAACTTCGGGAACAGCTCCAGCCATTGCAGAGCCAGACCAGTGGCGGGTGCCGCCGCAGGTTCCGGCTCGGGTTCCGGCGCCGGTTCGGCGGCGTGTTCGCTGGCCAGTTCGTCGAGGTAGCTGTAAGCCGAATCCATGTCCGGCTCGATGTAGTCTTCGTCCAGCGGCGGCTCGTCGTCGAGGTCCATGCCCGGTGTCGCGGCATCGACCTCGGCGACCGACGGCTCGGGAATCGGCGCAGCGGCCCACTCCGGCGCGTCCGGAACGACGCTGTCCGGGGTCGGCAGCGGCATCGGCGGCAACTCGGGCTGCTCGGCGGCGGTTTCCAGCACGGGCTCGACGGCCGGTTGCTGCACGGGCTCGGGCTCAACCGGGTCGTTCCACGGCAGGTCGACCACCGCTTCGACCTCGACTGGCTCAGGCTCGGGTTCCGGCGTTGGTTGCGGCTCAGCCGCGATCACAGGCTCGGGAACCGGAGCAGGCGCAACCACGGGAGCTGGAGCTGGCGCTGGTGCAGGTGTGGGTGCAACAGCCGCAGCGACTACCGGCGCAGGTTTAGGCGCGGCAGCCACGGAGTTTGCGGAATCAACTGTGGCCTGGCTGATCCCCACTGGCTTTAGCGGTTGCCTCGGGGCGTCCGCCGTATCCGCTGGCCGGAAGGCCAGCATTCGCAGCAGGACCATTTCGAAACCACCGCGCGGATCCGGTGCCAGCGGCAAATCGCGACGACCGATCAGGCCCATCTGGTAATAAAACTGCACGTCTTCGGCTGGCAGGGCCTGCGCCAATGCCAACACCCGGTCACGATCACCATGGCCATTGTCGACACCTTCCGGCAGCGCCTGAGCGATGGCCACGCGATGCAATACATTGAGAATTTCCGAGAGCACGCCGTTCCAGTCCGGGCCTTGTTCGGCCAGGTGGCGCACGGCTTCGAGCAACGCCTTGGCATCGCCTTCGATCAACGAATGCAGCACGTCGTAGACCTGACCGTGATCCAGCGTGCCAAGCATCGCCCGCACGTCAGTGGCCAGAACCTTGCCCTCACCGAACGCAATGGCCTGATCGGTCAGGCTCATCGCATCACGCATCGAACCGTCAGCCGCGCGACCGAGCAGCCACAGTGCATCGTCTTCGAACGGCACGTTTTCAGCGGTGAGGACGTGGGTCAAATGCTCGACCACACGTTCCGGCGTCATGTTCTTCAGCGAGAACTGCAAGCAACGCGACAAAATCGTTGCCGGAAGTTTCTGCGGGTCGGTGGTCGCCAGGATGAACTTGACGTACGGCGGCGGCTCTTCAAGGGTTTTCAGCAGCGCATTGAAGGAATGGCTGGAAAGCATGTGCACTTCGTCGATCAGGTAGACCTTGAAGCGCCCACGGCTTGGGGCGTACTGCACGTTGTCGAGCAGTTCGCGGGTGTCTTCGACCTTGGTGCGGCTCGCGGCGTCGATCTCGATCAGGTCGACGAAGCGGCCCTCATCGATTTCACGGCACACCGAGCACTCGCCGCACGGGCTGGAAGTGATACCTGTTTCACAGTTCAGGCATTTGGCAATGATCCGCGCAATCGTGGTTTTACCCACCCCGCGCGTACCGGTGAACAGGTACGCGTGGTGCAGCCGCTGGCTGTCCAAGGCATTGATCAGAGCCTTGAGCACATGGGTCTGGCCGACCATTTCGCGGAACGAGCGCGGACGCCATTTACGTGCAAGAACCTGATAACTCATCGAAAACCGTCGCAACGAAGGAAGCTGAAGCGGCTAATGCTAGCGGAGCAAGGGCAAAATTGCATCCGGTGTCCTCGTCTAATGTGGCTAAGCTGCATGAGCAGAGGCTTTTATCGGCTCGGGATCGGGAATTACCGGAGCGTTTATGCGTTGGGCCTTGGGGGCACTACTGGGAATCAGCCTGAGCGTGACGGCAGCGGAAACCCCGCTGCGCTTCGCCATGCCCGACAGCTGGGCGATGCCCATGGTGCAATTCGAACGCGGCCGCCCGACCCAAGGCATTCTCTACGACATCATGCTCAGCCTGGCCACGCAGGTCGGCGTACCGGCGCAATTCCACGTCCTGCCCCGCGCCCGGGTGCAGACCGCCATGGAGCACGGCGAGATTGATGTGCGCTGCTATGCCGCACAATCATGGCTGCCGAATCAGTCGGGGGATTACATCTGGAGCATTCCGCTGTTGTTCCAGCGTGATCTGCTGATCAGCCGCAAGGATCAACCCGCCACCGCCGATCCCGCCAACCTGCCTCGCCAATCCATCGGCACCGTTCTGGGCTACACCTACCCCACCCTGCAACCACTGTTCGATGCCGATCGACTGCAACGCGAGGACGCGCGCAATCAGGAACAAGTGCTAGAGAAACTGCTGGCCGGGCGTTATCGCTATGCCGTGAGTAATCAGTGGACGCTGGACTGGTTCAACCAGCGCCTGACGCTGGAACAGCAACTGCACGGCGTGGCGGTGCTGCAGGAACAGCATGTGGGTTGTTATGTGAGAAACGACCCGAAAGTGCCGGTGCAGCGGATCTTGCGCACGTTGCTGCGGATGAAAATGTCGGGGGAGATTGATGACATTATCCGGCTGTATACCGGTAGTCCTGAGAACGACCGCTAACCCCTGTAGGAGTGAGCCTGCTCGCGATAGCGGTGTATCAGCCAACACATTTTTAGCAGACAGGACGCCATCGCGAGCAGGCTCACTCCTACAGGGGAGTTGTGTGAACCGTTAAATCGCAGGCAAAAAAAAACCGCAGTGGGCGAAACCCATGCAGTTCTGTTTGAAGCGTTCGATTGTTCGTTAAGGTGGTAACCCCACCAGCCACACCCCGGCACACAATGTTCCCGCTGTGGCTGCTGCCTTCCGGCTCTGACCAGGTTCACGGGTAATCGTTGCGGGGGGACCGATGGGGTCACCATAACGACGCTTGCCTGTCGGCGAGCCGCGCCATTGTACCTATCTGAGACGAAGTTACAACCGTTGGTTGCAGATTAAAAATATGAATGCGTTCAAGGACATAAAGATCGCAGCCGGCGGCAGCTCCTGCATGGATCCGCGCAAACCAGCAGGAGCTGCCGCAGGCTGCGATCTTTTGACGTTACAGCGCCAATACCTCATCCGCCCGACCACCGGCCTGCTGGATCACCAGATGGATGAAGTGCAGCTTGGTGATCGCCGGCGCCGGCAGCACGAACGGGTAGAAATCCGGTTGGCCCATGCTGCGTGACAGTTCGTTGAGCATCCCCGCCAGTTCGATCCACGCATTGACGAACGACAGGAACGACTCACCGCCGGGATGCTGCGGATCGTAGAGGGTGCTGGTGGGAAACGGCTGGTAATCGAAATCCATTTCCCGTGCGCTCATGCCAAAGCCCAGCGCGGTGTCCACGGCGTCCATCATGTGCAGGTAGTGCGCCCAGGTTTCCGCCCAGTCTTCCCACGGGTGCATGGTCGCGTAGGCGCTGACGTACTGCTGCGGCCAGTCCAGCGGCGCGCCTTGTTGATAGTGGCGATTCAGTGCTTCGGCGTAACTGGCGCGCTCGTCGCCGAACAGGTTGCGGAATGATTCGAGCCACGGGCCGTTGGCTATCAGCCGATCCCAGTAGTAATGCCCGACTTCATGGCGAAAATGCCCAAGCAGCGTGCGATACGGCTCATGCATCTGCGCCCTCACCCGCTCGCGGTGAGCGTCGTCGGCTTCTTTGATGTCGAGGGTGATCAGGCCGTTGGCGTGGCCGGTCATGGGCGCATTGCCTTCGAGGTCGACGCCGATGAAATCGAAGGCCAGCCCGGACTCTTCATCGACGGTTTTCGGGATGACCTGCAAGCCGAGGGTAATCAGTTGCGCGACCAGACGACGCTTGGCGATTTCGACCTTGCGCCAGCGCTCGGGGTTATCCGGGTCGGACAGGTCGGGGATGGTGCGATTGAGGCTGCAGGCGACGCACAGAATGTCGTGGTCGTTGGCCGGCAGCAGCCAGTTGCACGCCGCCGGGGTGTCGAGGTTGGCGCAGCGGCGGAACAGCCCGGCGTCGGGATCGGCGTCGAGCGTCCAGGTGCCGTCCTGCGGCCCCGGTTGCAGCGAGGTCAGGCGACTTTCTTCGGGTTGATAGCCGAGCAACGCGTTACAGGCCAGGCACTGGCTGTTGCGAAAGAACAGCGACTGGCCGCAGCGGCACGGCCAGACTTTGCTGTTGCGTGAAGACTCGCCCATGAACGGCGCGACGATGCGGGAACTGAGTTGCTCGAAAAAGCGGTACATGGCGATCTCTCCCTGGGGCTTGCCAAGACTAGATCATTCCGATGACAACATCGTTCCCGAGTACGGCGCCACTACCGCGTGACGCCACTGTTGTGGCGAGGGAGCTTGCTCCCGCTGGGTTGCGGAGCAGCCCCAACACCATGCGACCTTATTTACCCTGAAATACCGAGGAAGGTGGTTTTGCGACGACTTCGTCGCCGAGCGGGAGCAAGCTCCCTCGCCACAAAGCATCGCATTTGCAAAGAAAATGTCAGGCGGAGATGCCGTGGGTTTTGAGAAAGGCGATGAAGGTTTCTTCGTCCATCACTTTTACGCCCAGCTCATTGGCCTTGGTCAGCTTGGAACCGGCGCCGGGGCCGGCCACCACGCAGTGCGTTTTCGCCGACACCGAACCGGCGACTTTCGCGCCAAGGCTCTCCAGATGTTCCTTGGCGACATCGCGGCTCATCAACTCGACTTTACCGGTCAGCACCCAGGTCTCGCCGGACAGTGGCAACCCTTCGACAACTTTCTTCTCGCTCTGCCAGTGCATGCCGAAATCGCGCAGTTGTTTCTCGGATTCTTCCGCCAGTTGCCGATGCTCAGGCAAGGCAAAAAACTCACGCACAGAGTTCGCCTGCTTCTCCGGCAGCGCCTGACGCATGTCCAGCCAGTCGGCGTTCATCACCGCTTCCAGCGAGCCAAACTTGTCCGCCAGTTTTTGCGCGCCGCCCGGGCCGACCGAAGGGATGTGCAGTTTGTCGAGGAAACCACCAAGCGTGGTGCTGGCAGCAAACTCGGCGCCCAACTCGCCTTGATCCTGAATCTGCAAACCATGGCCGAGCAGCTCAGTGATGACCTGCTGGTTATGCGCATCTTGAAAAAAGCTGTGAATCTCGTGCGCCACTTCCAGACCGACGTCCGGCAGGTAGGTCAGCACTTGCGGCAAAGCCTGCTGAACGCGCTCCAGCGAACCCAGCGAGCGCGCCAGCACCTTGGCCGTCTCCTCGCCGACATCGGGAATGCCCAGCGCATAGATAAAGCGCGCCAGCCCCGGCTTCTTGCTGTCTTCAATCGCCGCCAGCAGTTTATTGCTGGAGACTTCGGCGAAACCTTCCAGATCGACGATGTCTTCGAACTTCAGTGCATACAGATCGGCCGGCGAACTGACCAGACCTTCGTCGACCAGTTGTTCGACACTCTTGTCGCCCAGGCCTTCGATGTCCATTGCTCGACGCGAAACGAAGTGGATGATCGCCTGCTTCAGTTGCGCACCACAGGCCAGACGCCCGACGCAGCGATACACCGCGCCTTCGCTGACGGTTTCCTTGCCTTTGCTGCGCTTGATCAGTTGCGTGCGCTCGACATGCGAGCCGCAGACCGGGCAGCTCTCGGGGATCGCTACTGGTCGCGCGTTTTCCGGGCGGCGCTCGAGGACCACTTGCACCACTTGCGGGATCACATCACCGGCGCGACGGATGATCACGGTGTCGCCGATCATCAAGCCCAGACGCGCCACTTCGTCCATGTTGTGCAGGGTGGCGTTGGCCACCGTGACGCCGGTAACCTTGACCGGTTTCAGTCGGGCGACTGGCGTTACGGCGCCAGTACGGCCCACCTGAAATTCGACGTCGAGCAGCTCGGTGAGCTCTTCCATCGCCGGGAATTTATGCGCGATCGCCCAACGCGGTTCGCGGGCACGGAAGCCCAGTTCGCGCTGATCGGCGATGCTGTTGACCTTGAACACCACACCGTCGATTTCATAGGCCAGCGAATTACGTCGCTCGCCGATGTCGCGGTAGTAATCCAGGCATTCGCCGATGCCCTTGGCCAGTTTCAGTTCGTGACTGATCGGCATGCCCCACTTCTGCAACTGCTTGAGGTTGCCAATGTGGGTGTCGGAAATATCGTGGGAAACCTGACCAATGCCGTAGCAGCAGAATTCCAGCGGACGATTGGCGGTGATCTTCGAATCCAGCTGACGCAGGCTACCGGCCGCAGCGTTGCGCGGGTTGGCGAAGGTCTTGCCGCCGACTTCCAGTTGCGAGGCATTAAGGCGCTCGAAACCGGCCTTGGACATGAACACTTCACCACGCACTTCCAGCGTCGCCGGCCAGCCTTCGCCGTGCAGCTTCAGGGGAATGTTGCGCACGGTACGCACATTGACGCTGATGTCTTCACCGGTGGTGCCGTCACCGCGCGTGGCGCCGCGTACCAGCACGCCATCCTGATACAACAGGCTGACCGCCAGACCATCGAGCTTCGGTTCGCAGCTGTATTCTACCGCCGCGCCGCCACCGAACAGGTCGCCGGCCGGCAGATCCAGGCCCTCGGTGACCCGACGATCAAACTCGCGCATGTCGGTTTCTTCGAAGGCGTTGCCGAGACTGAGCATCGGCACTTCGTGGCGCACCTGGGTGAACGCGGTGAGCGCCACGCTGCCGACACGCTGAGTCGGCGAGTCGCTGGTGATCAGTTCCGGGTTGGCCGCTTCCAGCGCCTTGAGCTCGTGGAACAACCGGTCGTACTCAGCGTCCGGAATGCTCGGCTCGTCGAGGACGTGGTAGCGGTAGTTGTGCTGATCGAGTTCAGCGCGCAGCTCTAGAATGCGGTTTTTGGCGGCGGTCATGGGTGTTCTCTCATAAAGCAAAAGAGCAGCCGAGGCTGCTCAATCTTCTAATCACAGTAGCTCAAGGCTATGGACATTGTGGCGAGGGAGCTTGCTCCCGCTCGGTGGCGTAGCCGCCGTAAATCCTGCAACCGGGTTGTGTCTGATGCAACGCGGTGGATGGTATTGGGGCTGCTTCGCAGCCCAGCGGGAGCAAGCTCCCTCGCCACAGCTGCGCTCTGGCCTTAACGCTTCTGGGTCAGGGCGCGGCGTTCGAACTCGACGATGCGCTGACGGTAGTGCTCAATCGTTTGTGCGGTCAGAACACTGCGCTGGTCATCTTTCAGCTCACCGTTCAGTTCCTGCGACAGCTTGCGAGCGGCGGCCACCATCACATCGAAAGCCTGCTTCGGATGACGCGGGCCTGGCAGACCAAGGAAGAAGCTCACCGCCGGGGTGCTGAAATGGTCGATGTCGTCCAGATCGAAGATGCCCGGTTTGACCGCATTGGCCATGGAGAACAGCACTTCACCGTTACCGGCCATGCTTTCGTGACGGTGGAAAATATCCATTTCACCGAAACGCAGACCGCTTTCCAGGATGTTCTGCAACAGCGCCGGGCCTTTGAAGCCGGCAGCGTCGCGGCAGATCACGCTGATCACCAACACTTCTTCGGCTTGCGGCTGATCCTTGTCGACCACAGCAGGCGAAGGCTTGCTGTCTTCGACGAAATCGTCGTCACGGCTGCTGAAGCTCGGGCCGCCGTCCAGATCCAGGTCGAGGTTCAGGTCGCCCTGCGCCGGACCGTTGCTGCCACGCTTGCCACGTTTCGAACCGGATTCGCGAGGCTCGCGTGCTTCGCGGGCCGGCATGCTCACCGACGGCAGATCGTGTTCGTCCAGTTGCGGTTCTTTATGGTTGTCCAGAACGCGGGCCGGGCCCAACAGCTCGGCGCTGGTGTCCTCGTCCGGCAGGTTGGACAGACTTCGGTCAAGACGGAATTTCAGTTTTCCCTTGCCGCCGCGCATACGGCGCCAGCCATCGAAAAGAAGACC
>NZ_JBIUWQ010000077.1:0-25653 GCF_044743525.1 Pseudomonas sp. NPDC087598
GCCGTCCGCCGCCCCCCCCCCCCCGCCCCGCGCGCCCCCCCCCCCCCCCCCCCCGCTCTGGGGTCACAGTTCTTCGGACGGCAAGAAAACCCGGATCTACGCAGCCACCAAGTTCTTCATCTTCACGCAGGCTTCCGGCCTGATCATGTTGGTGGCGATCCTCGGTCTGGTACTGGTCAACTTCAACAACACCGGCGTGATTACCTTCAACTACGCCGACCTGTTGAAAACCAAGATGTCGATGACCACCGAGTACATTCTGATGCTCGGCTTCTTCATCGCCTTCGCGGTCAAGCTGCCAGTCGTACCGTTTCACTCGTGGTTGCCTGATGCGCACGCCCAGGCGCCGACTGCAGGTTCCGTCGACCTCGCCGGTATCCTGCTGAAAACCGCTGCCTACGGTCTGCTGCGTTTCGCTCTGCCGCTGTTCCCGAACGCCTCGGCCGAGTTCGCGCCGATCGCCATGACCCGCGGTCTGATCGGGCTCTTCTACGGTGCGTTCCTCGCATTCGCGCAAACCGACATCAAGCGTCTGATCGCCTTCTCTTCCGTTTCCCACATGGGCTTCGTGTTGATCGGCATCTACTCCGGCAGCCAACTGGCCCTGCAAGGTGCAGTGATCCAGATGCTCGCGCACGGCGTGTCGGCGGCGGCACTGTTTATCCTCAGCGGTCAGTTGTACGAGCGTCTGCATACTCGTGACATGCGTGAGATGGGCGGTCTGTGGTCGCGTATCGCTTACCTGCCGGCGATCAGCCTGTTCTTCGCAGCCGCTTCGTTGGGTCTGCCGGGTACCGGTAACTTTGTCGGCGAGTTCCTGATTCTGATCGGCACTTTCGCCAGCGCTCCATGGATCACTGCGATTGCCACGTCCGGTCTGGTGTTCGGTTCGGTGTACTCGCTGATCATGATCCACCGTGCCTACTTCGGTCCGTCGAAATCGGATTCGATCCTGCACGGTATGGACGCTCGCGAACTGATCATGGTGCTGGGCCTTGCGGTACTGCTGGTTTACCTCGGCGTTTACCCGCAACCGTTCCTCGACACTTCTGCCGCCACGATGCATGGCGTACAGCAGTGGCTCGGCACCGCCTTCACTCAACTCGCTTCGGCCCGGTAAGAGCGCTATGGAATTAACGATTCAACACGTTAGTGCGCTTGCGCCACTGTTGATCACCAGCCTCACCCTTATCGTGGTGATGCTGGCAATCGCCTGGCGCCGCAACCACTCGCAGACCTTCCTGATTTCGGTGGCGGGTCTGAACCTGGCCTTGCTGTCGATCCTCCCAGCCCTGAAAGTCGCGCCTCTGGCCGTGACTCCATTGCTGCAGATCGACACTTTTGCCTGCCTGTACATGGCACTGATCCTGGTCGCCACCCTCGCTTGCGTCACCCTCGCCCACGCCTACCTGGGCGATGGCGGTTCGGGCTACCCGGGCAACCGTGAAGAACTCTACCTGCTGATCCTGATGGCCGCCGCCGGTGGTCTGGTTCTGGTCAGCGCGCAGCACCTGGCCGGTTTGTTCATCGGTCTGGAACTGCTCTCGGTACCGGTTTACGGTCTGGTGGCTTACGCCTTCTTCAACAAGCGTTCGCTGGAAGCCGGCATCAAATACATGGTGCTGTCGGCCGCCGGTTCCGCGTTCCTGTTGTTCGGTATGGCGCTGCTGTACGCAGATGCCGGTTCGCTGAGCTTCACCGGTATTGGTCAGGCCCTGGCGGCCACCGGTCTGCCAAGCCCGCTGGCCCAACTGGGCCTGGGCATGATGCTGATCGGTCTGGCGTTCAAACTGTCGCTGGTACCGTTCCACCTGTGGACGCCGGACGTCTACGAAGGTGCTCCGGCACCGGTGGCTGCGTTTCTCGCAACCGCTTCGAAGGTTGCGGTGTTTGCGGTGATGGTGCGTCTGTTCCAGATCTCCCCTGCTGCCAGCAGTGGCGTACTGAGCGACGTGCTGACCGTCATCGCTATCGCTTCGATCCTGTTCGGTAACCTGCTGGCCCTGACCCAGAGCAACCTCAAGCGTCTGCTCGGTTACTCGTCCATCGCGCACTTCGGCTACCTGCTGATCGCCTTGGTGGCGAGCAAGGGTCTGGCCGTGGAAGCCATCGGCGTGTACCTGGTTACTTATGTGATCACCAGCCTCGGCGCGTTCGGCGTGATCACCCTGATGTCCTCGCCGTACAACGGCCGTGACGCCGACGCACTGTACGAGTATCGCGGCCTGTTCTGGCGCCGTCCGTACCTGACCGCCGTACTGACCGTGATGATGCTGTCCCTCGCCGGTATCCCGCTGACTGCTGGCTTCATCGGCAAGTTCTACATCATCGCTACCGGTGTCGAGTCGCATCAATGGTGGCTGGTCGGTTCGCTGGTTCTGGGCAGCGCCATCGGCGTCTTCTACTACCTGCGCGTGATGGTCACCCTGTACCTGATCGAACCAAACCTGCGTCGCCACGACGCCCAGCTGCACTGGGAACAGAAAGCAGGCGGCGTGATGCTGCTGGCGATCGCCCTGGTCGCGTTCTTCCTGGGTGTGTACCCGCAGCCATTGCTGACACTGGTTCAGCAGGCGGGTCTGGCGGGCTGATTGCTCCGGTAGAACTGGCAACAAATGAAAACGGCACCTTCGGGTGCCGTTTTTGTTTTACGAATTCCATGTAGCAACAAATAACCTGTGGCGAGGGAGCTTGCTCCCGCTGGGACGCGAAGCGGCCCCGCTGTTCAGCTAGAAGCGGGGCCTGCTATGCAGTCCAGCGGGAGCAAGCTCCCTCGCCACAGTGGCATCACAGCTTCTTCACCATCGGCACACACGCCAGTTGCAACCCCGAAGGCGACTGATAAATCGCACTCCCCTCCCCCACATAACCGCAGCGCCGATAGAAATCGGCCGCATTCAACGTTGCGTCCAGACACACCTCGACCAGCCCCAGTTCCCGCGCCAGATTCTCAAGAAAATACAGAACGCGCTTACCCAGCCCCCGCTGCATGAAATCAGGAAGAATAAAGATCGCGCCGATTTCACGATGCTGCAGATCAAGCATCCCGGTCGCTACCGCCTCACCGTCCACGCACCCCAGATAGAAATGCTTTGCCATGAGGGTGTCGTAACCGTCCTCGGCCGAACCTCTCGTCCAATCGAGCATTTGCTGCTCGCTGTAGACACCGATGCACTGATGCCGAATCGCCTCTCGGCGAATGTCGAAAGCTATCCGCGCATCGTCCAGTGTGGCTCTTCTGATCTCGAACATTTCTCTCTCCATGAGCCATGTGCGGACAGGCATGAAAAAGCCCCGTCCATTGCTGGCGGGGCTTCGGGTAACACGTCAAATGGCAAACACGTATGACCTTATGGCCCGCCGGAAGCGGTCATAGAGGAGCACATCATGGTCATTCGGTGTTGGGCAGTCATGGTCGGATAGTGCTGTGGATTGTTCCGACACGTCAATGGCGACGTCTCTTGTTGCTCTACCGAAAGCTCTTGCAAGAAGGTCAGGTTCGTCCTACAGCCAGAATTGAAGCACTTCTCTATCCTCAATAATTGCTGAAAAGATCAATCAAGGCACGGAGGAACAATGAAACGAGACATTTTTTCCGAACTACTGGACGGCTTGAAATCCTTGGCAGATGAGCGCGAAGGCAAAGTCAAACTACGGACCACCAAGCTTCATCTGGTAAAGGTTTCCGATAAAGGCAAGGAAACAAACAATCCCACACACCGATTGAGTTCAAACCAAACGCACATGACGAAATTGTAATTCCCCCATCACCTTGGCGTTATCCGCAGCTTGCAACGATGTGACCCGGCGACCAATGCCGGCGGGCCTTCTCCGCCGAACAATAAAACCACGCCGAAGCACGTTCCCGTTCTGCCGAACCCAAGGAGTGTTTGATGGTTAACAATACAAAAATGTCGATGGCCGCTTTAGCGGTGGTGGTCGGCTCCGGGCCGTCCATGGTGCTTGCAGAAGACAAGCCTGAAGGCTTTGTCGAAGGCAGCAGCCTGACGGTGCTCAACCGCAACTTCTACTTCAATCGCGATCACCGCAACGGCCAGTCCAGCCCCACCGGCAACGGTTATTCCGAAGCCTGGGCACATGCGGTGATCAGCAAGTTCGAATCCGGTTTCACCCAAGGCACCGTCGGGGTCGGTGTTGATGCTTTTGCGATGATCGGTTTGAAACTCGACACCGGTGACGGGCGCAATGGCGGGCGCAGCTCGTTCGATGTGTTGCCGGTGAACAGTGACGGCGAGGCGCGAGACGAATACACCAAGGTCGGCGGTGCCGCGAAAATCCGGGCGTTCGATACGGTGGTCAAGGTCGGTGATGTGTTCCCGTCCAATCCAGTGGTCGCGGCGGGTGACTCGCGCTTGCTGCCGGAAAGCTTTCGTGGTGTGACCGCGATCAACACCAGCATCGAAGGCCTGTCGGTGCAGGGCGGTCGATTGCACGCGATGAGCCAGCCAGTGTCCAGCGACATGCGCGAGAACTTCGCCACCTTCTACGCCGGGCCGGTCAATTCGCCTTGGATCGCTTATGGTGGCGGCGATTATGCGCTGAACAAGAATCTCAGTTTCAGCCTGTACTCCAGTCGGCTCAAGGATGCCTGGAACCAGTACTACGCTGGTACCGCATGGACGTATCCACTGTCGGACGACCTGTCGCTGTTCGGTGGCCTGAACTATTACAAGGCTGTCGATGAAGGCAAACAACTGCTCGGCGAGTTCGACAACAACATCTGGAGCGGCCGTGCCGGCGTGAGGTTCGGCGCCCACTCCGTCGCCCTCTCCCACCAGCGCAACAACGGCAATGACGACTTCGATTACCTGCGTCAGTCCGACTCGATCTTCCTCGACAACTCCATCCAGTACAGCGACTTCAACTCGCCGAAAGAACGTTCGTGGATGGTGCGTTATGACCTCGACATGACGACTTACGGCGTGCCCGGCCTGTCATTCATGACCCGTTACGCGCGCGGCACCGACGCCGATTACTCCAACGCCAACGCCGTGTACATGCGTCGCGATGCCGAAGGGAATCCGCTGACCGATCAGAAGCGTTGGGAACGCGATATCGAAGTCAAATATGTGGTGCAGAGCGGTTCGATGAAAGACCTCTCGCTGCGCTTGCGCCAGGCCACCACTCGCGCGACCGCGTTCGAATCCGACCTGGATGAGGTGCGGGTGATTGTCGAATACCCGCTGGCGATTCTCTGACTGCCAGGTTGATCCAAATTCACCTTTAGAAGCTCCTTGCTCCTTTGGTAAGAGGTGAATCTTTTGGCGTCCTTCGGGGCGCCTTTTTTATGCGTTTGCTTTGGCATGCTTTTCCAGGGCTGGAAGCAGCCCTCACGCTAAAGACCGGGCACATCTTTTACGTTTGAGACCGGGGACATGGTTTACAGGTATCAATCACCGTCAGTACGCCTAGCATGACGACTTGCAGGATCCCCAGCAGCGTCATGCGATCCCTGCTTTCCGGCAGCACTACGTTTACTTTCAGCTCCACCGATTTCGACGAATTTTCAGTTGGTGTAAGCAAACGTTGTTTCGGGCAGGGTTGGCTTCAATAGCCTGTTCGAATGCGCTAAATGCAACGTCATCGAGAAGATATAGCTGTGTTCCCGGATTCGTCCGTTGACACATGACGGCTGCGAGATCAATCACATGCCGTTTCTTTTGATCCGTACTTTGATAGCTTGAAAAGGTATTGGTAATCACATCGAGTTCAGTTGGACTGGGCATTGACCTGCCTCCGTAGTAGTCGAACATTGATCTGCGGGAGCCACGATGTGGCGAGAGATAACCAATCTCGCCACATCGTGGCTCAGTGCCTACACCGCAGGTTCGACGTTATCCAGCGCCCTGTTCACCGCCAGTTCGCCGAGCATCACAACCTGGGCGATACCCAGAATCGTCTTGCGATGGGTGCCTTCCAGCAGCGCGGCGAAGTCGCCGAGCATGACGGAGGCCGAGGCCAGGGACTCGCAGGCGTTGGCCAGCAGGGATTCGGTGTCGGCTTTGGGATTGGCCAGGAACATCTGGTTCGGGGTGTAGGGCGCGGACATGATGGCGGCCGACGGTTTGAGGTAAAAATCCAGGGCGCGGTCGGCGGCTTTGTGGAGTTTTCGAATGTCGGCGGAGACGTAGGGGGATGTTGTATTGGCGTCCGCTGGAACGGTTGTTTCAGGCGGATTGGGTGTTGGCTTTTTCATGGTGTAACTCCGGTGTGGCGGATGGAGCTGGCCCATTCGGTTCCAATCGAAGGGGTGACAGCTGTACGCAGGTTGGAACCCGGGCCACCAGAAACCCGACAGACTCGAAGTCTCCTGCGCACAGCTGCCATAACGGAGTGCACACCATCAAGGTGCGCAAGCATACGTCATGAAAGCCGATTTTGCGCTTTCGGGGGTTCCGGGGTTCCAATCCCGATCGCTGATTTGGCAGCGACGTTCACACACTAGAGAGCCGACGTCCGACGGACAACCTGAAAACATTGTGGGAAGGTTCTGCAATTGACCTACACAATTAAACATCCCGAATTTAAATACACATCGTGATATCGAATTCCCCCGTGTGGGAGCTGCCGAAGGCTCGGGCCGCGTTGTGATCGTGGAGGGTTCACGAAGCGTGTGAGTCATCAACTTCCGCTGTTTCGGCAAACCCCCGCCACGCTGTATTTGAGAGTATTGAGCTGCCCCTGCGAATCTTCGTAGGTCATGGCGGTGGGGACGACTGAGCAGGCCGGCTGAGGCTTCACCACGCTGACGATTTTCACCACATCCAGCTTCATCCCGTATTCGTAATCCCTCACCACCGGCGGCGCTTTGCCCTGGTTGGCGGCGTATTGCGCCATGGCTTTGGCGTTGGCGCTGAATGCGCGCTCGAACGTGCGGTCACCACCGCCCTCGGCCAGCACATTCATGGACATCGCCATGACGCCGGCGAGGGTCAATAGCTTGATCAACTTCATATTCAATTCCTCCAAAAAAAAGCCCGGCATCGATGCGCGATGACAGGCTTGTTCGAGCACGGGGTGGTTACAGGTCCCGGGTCTTGTCGTCTGTCTTTTCATTGACGACGACCGGATTGCCAGCAGCCTTTTCCTTGGCGACAAACAGCTCTACGGAGCGGTCCTTGGCGGCCATCATTTTTTCGAAAGTGCGGTCACCGCCACCTTCGGCCATGGCCAGGGAAGACAGCGCGAGGGCTGCGGTGAAGGCACTGATCTGAGCGAATTTCATGTTTGATTCCTCGTTTAAGTAGCTGACGGGATCAAGGTAACAAGCCGAACCTTTCGTGACGGTGGCGTGGAAATTACATATCCGTTATGTGGAAAATTTCGGCAACCACACAGAAAGTTCTCAGGCCTGAGAAATACCTGTGGCGAGGGAGCTTGCTCCCGCTGGGGCGCGCAGCGGCCCTCGCTCTTCATTTGAAAAAGCGGGGCCTGCTGCGCAGTCCAGCGGGAGCAAGCTCCCTCGCCACAGGGGTTGTGTTCACAGTCAGGTAGGGACGGAGTCCTCATCCCGGCGGTGGGCGAGTTGGTAGAGGGCAGGCAAGATCAGCAACGTCAGGATGGTCGAAGACAGGATCCCGCCAATCACCACCGTCGCCAGTGGCCGCTGCACTTCCGCCCCCGTGCCGGTCGCCAGCGCCATCGGGATAAACCCCAGCGATGCCACCAACGCCGTCATCAACACCGGCCGCAAACGCGTCAGCGCACCCTCGTTGATCGCATCCGACAGCGACCGCCCCTCCTCCCTCAAGTTGCGAATAAACGCAATCATCACCAAGCCGTTAAGCACCGCCACACCCGACAACGCGATGAACCCCACGCCCGCCGAAATCGACAACGGAATATCGCGCAACCACAGCGCCATGACCCCGCCGGTCAAGGCAAACGGAATCCCGGTAAACACCAGCAAACCATCCTTGAGATTGTTGAACATCATGAACAACAAGCCGAACACCAGCAGCAACGCCACCGGCACCACGATCTGCAAGCGTTTGGCGGCCGATTGCAGTTGCTCGAACTGCCCGCCCCAACTGGTCCAGTAACCCGCCGGTACTTGCACGTCACGCTCGATGACTTCGCCCGCCTCGCTGACAAACGAACCAATGTCGCGGCCACGCACGTTGGCGCTGACGATCACTAGGCGCTTGCCGTTTTCCCGACTGACCTGGTTCGGCCCGAGCACCAGGTCGAGGCTGGCGACTTCTTGCAGGGCGATGAAGCCGATCTGGTTGGCCGTACCGCTCACCGCAGGCACTGGAATCAGCAGCGCCGACAAGCCATCGATGTCCTTGCGCATGGCATCGGACAAGCGCACCACCATGTCGAAACGCCGATCGCCCTCATACAACGTCCCGGCCTTGCGACCACCCACCGCCACGGCAATGGTGTCCTGCACGTCACCGACGTTGAGCCCGTAACGCGCAGCCTTGTCGCGATCAATGTTGATGGTCAGCACCGGCAATCCGGTGGTCTGTTCGACCTTGACCTCGGACGCACCGTTGACCTTTTGCATCGCCGTCGCGATCTTCGCGGCGGTGGCATTGAGCACGTCCATGTCATCGCCGAACACCTTCACCGCGACGTCACTGCGCACGCCGGAGATCAGTTCGTTGAAGCGCAACTGGATCGGCTGCGACAGTTCATAGTTGCTGCCCGGCAGCGCCGCGGCGGCGGCTTGCAGTTCGGCCATCAGGGTTTCGCGGGACTTGCCCGGATCCGGCCACTGCTCTTTTGGCTTGAGCATCACATAGCTGTCGGAGATGTTCGGCGGCATTGGGTCGGAGGCAATTTCCGCAGTGCCCGTTCGGGCGAACACGCGCTCGACTTCCGGCACCTTGGCGAGAATCAACGTTTCCAGACGCTGCTGCATGTCCACCGACTGCGTCAGGCTGGTGCCCGGCACGCGCAACGCTTGCAGGGCAAAATCGCCCTCGCTGAGACTCGGCACAAACTCGCTGCCCATGCGGCTGGTGAGCACGCCGCTGAGCACGATCACGCCCAACGCTGCGCCCACGGCGACAGCGCGATGCGACATGACCCAGGCCAGTGCCGGCGCATACACCTTGCGTGCGCCGCGCATCACCGCGCCCTCTTCTTCCTTGACCTTGCCAGTGACGAACAGCGCAATCGCTGCCGGCACGAAGGTCACCGACAACAGCATCGCACCGAGCAGCGCGATGACCACGGTGAACGCCATCGGGTGGAACATTTTCCCTTCGACACCGCTGAGCGCGAAGATCGGCAGGTACACGACCATGATGATCAACTGGCCGAAAATCAGCGGTCGCCGCGCCTCTTTCGCCGCCGCAAAGACTTCCTTGAAACGTTCGGCACGGGTCAGCAAACGCCCGTGGTGTTGCTGCGCGTGGGCCAAGCGGCGCAGGGTGTTTTCGACGATCACCACCGCGCCGTCGACGATGATGCCGAAGTCGAGCGCGCCGAGACTCATCAGGTTGGCGCTGACCTTGTTGCTGAACATGCCGGTGAAGGTGAAGAGCATCGACAGTGGAATCACCATCGCGGTAATCAGCGCCGCGCGGATGTTGCCAAGGAACAGGAACAGAATCGCGATCACCAGAATCGCGCCTTCGATGAGGTTTTTCTTCACCGTGGCGATGGCTTTGTCGACCAGATGCGTGCGGTCGTAAACCGGCACGGCGACCACCCCGACAGGCAAGGATTTGTTGATCTGTTCGAGTTTGCTGGCGACCGCTTGCGAGACCGTTCGGCTGTTTTCACCGATCAGCATGAACACCGTGCCGAGCACCACTTCACGGCCGTTTTCGGTGGCCGCGCCACTGCGCAGTTCACGGCCGATGTCGACGCTGGCGACATTCTTCACGCGGATCGGCGTGCCGTCGACATTGGCCATGACGATGTTGGCGATGTCTTCAGTGCTCGCCACTTGCCCCGGCGCACGGATCAGCAATTGTTCGCCGCTGCGCTCGATGTAACCGGCGCCGACGTTGGCGTTGTTGCGCTCCAGTGCGGTGACCAGATCGGTGAGCGTCAGCTTGTACGCGGCCAAGCGTTTCGGGTCCGGCGCGATCTGATATTCCTTGGCGAAACCACCGATGGTGTTGATCTCGGCGACGCCCGGCACGTTGCGCAACTGCGGCTTGATGATCCAGTCCTGAATCACCCGCAGATCGGTCGGCGAGTAAGGCGTGCCGTCGTCCTTCAGCGCGCCCTCCCTGGCCTCGACTGTCCACAGAAAGATCTCGCCGAGGCCGGTGGAGATTGGCCCCATGACCGCTTCCGCGCCTTCGGGCAATTGCTCCTTGGCGATCTGCAAACGTTCGTTGACCAATTGACGAGCGAAGAACAGGTCGGTGCCGTCCTTGAAGATCACCGTGACCTGCGACAACCCCGAGCGCGACAGCGAACGGGTCTGCTCCAGCGCCGGCAAACCGGCCATGGCGGTTTCAATCGGGAAGGTGATGCGCTGCTCGGTTTCCAGCGGCGAGAACCCGGCGGCGCCGGTGTTGATTTGCACCTGGACGTTGGTGATGTCGGGCACGGCGTCGATCGGCAGTTTTTGATAACTGGCGATGCCGAGGCCGGCCATGAGCAGAACGGCAAGCAGCACGATGATGCGCTGCTCGATGGCAAACTGGATCAGGCGTTCGAACATGAGGGCCTTCCGGGATCAGTGAGAGTCTTCAGCGTGCTTATCAATGACTGTGCTCGGCCGAGGCTTTGCCCAGTTCCGATTTGAGGACAAAGCTGCCGGCACTGGCGACTTGCGCGCCGGCGTCCAGGCCTTGGGTGATTTCCACAAAACCATCGGCGCGGCTGCCCAACTCCACGGCTCGCGTCTCGAAGCCGTCGTCGGTACGCACGAACACCGTGGGTTTGTCCTCGACCGTCTGGATCGCGGTTTCCGGCACGGCGACTTTCGCCTGGCGGCTGTCGGTAGCCACCAGTGCGGTGACGAACAGGCCCGGACGCCACGAACCTTGCGGGTTTTCCAGCGTCACGCGAACCGTTGCGGTGCGGGTCTGCTCGCCGAGCAGACTGCCGACGTAAGCCACGCTGCCGACCACTTCGGCATTCAGCTCCGCAGCGCTGACCGTGACGGTTTTGCCCACCTGTACCTTGTTCAGATCCTTCGGAGAAACGCCGAACGTCACCCACACCCGCGACAAATCCGAGAGGGTGAACGCGGCCGTGGACTCATCGACCACTTCGCCGGGCGTCAGGTGTTTTTCCACCACGACGCCGTCAAACGGTGCACGCAATTCGTAGCGATTGCCGCCGGTGGCTACCACGCTGCCACTGAGCACGCTGATTTTCTGCCGGGCATTGCTCACGGCAATTTCGGCTTCCTGCAAGGCCTGGCGCGCCTGGAGGAAATCCTGCTCGGCGGAAATCTTGTCCTGCCAGAGTTTTTTCTCCCGCTCATAGGTGGTGCGCGCCAACGCCAGACGCCGTTGCGCGGCGGCTTGCTCGCTGCGCTGATCGGAGATCTGCTGACTGGCGATCACCGCCAGCAACTGACCCTTTTTCACCGGCTGGCCAAGGTTGACCGCCACCGACTCGACCACGCCCGGCACACGCGGCACCACATGGGCGGTGCGATCTTCATCGAAGCGCACTTCGCCGGGGAACGGCAAACCGCGGCTGATGGTCTGCGCCCGCGCTTCGGCCAGTTGAATGCCGGCGGCGGTGATCTGCTCGGCGCTCAATTCGATGTGGCCTTCTTCGCCATGTTCGCCCTCGGCAGCGGCGCCCTCCTCGGCATGATCCGCGTGATCGGCATGTTCTGCAGCCTCATCGGCGTGCGCGTCGATAGCGCCATTGCCCGCCCACATCGAGCCGATGCCGATGCCCAACGCCAGCGTCGCCGCAGCGACCACAATCAGTTTTTTATCCATGGAAACTCCTCTGCGCCAAACCTGCGCGCAGTGATCTGAAAAGTGAAATTCAAGGGCGGACGCTGAGGTCGCCGAAGATCCGTTCAATGCGTACGCGGGCGTCAGTTGCCTCGCTGACGGCCTGGATGTATTGGCTGCGCGCTGCGATCAGGGTGCGCTGAGCATCGAGCACATCGAGGAAGCCGAACTTGCCCATTTCGAAGCCACGGGTGGCGCTTTCAACTGCGCTCTGCGCAGCGGGCAGGATGGTCTGATTGAATGCTTTGACTTCGCCGTTGGCGGTCTGCCATTGCTCAAGGCTGGTCTGGATTTCCGTGCGCAAGCGCAGCTCGGTGGCGTTGCGCAGATCCCGCGCCTGATCGGTTCGGCGTGCTGCCGCAAGGATGTTGCCTTGATTGCGGTTGAACAGCGGAATCGGCATCGACAGCCCGACCACGTTGACCCGCTCGCGCTCGGTTTCGCTGTACTGGCTACCGATGCTCACGGTCAGGTCGGGGATGCGTTGGGACTTTTCCAGCCCCAGAGAAGCCTCGCGCTGATCGATCTGCAGCTTGGCCAGACGCAGCTCGGCGGTCTCCTTCAGGCGTTCAAGCAAACGGTTCGGTGGCGGCACATTGGCGAGGTTTGGCGTGGCGGTTTGCACCGCGGTCGAGGTCGGTAGCGGCGCGCCCATGACCTGCGCCAATTGCTGATACGCGTTGGCCTGATCGCGCTCGGCGCGGCTCAATTCCAGGCGTACTTCGGAGAGTTGCACTTGCGCCCGCGTGCCTTCGACCGGTGATGACTTACCGGCCTCGATCCGCCCTTGCGCGACGCGCAAACCGTGCTCGGCCAGTTGCAGTGACTGGCGCGACAACTGCAAGCGTTGCTGCGCGGTCTGGGCACTGTTGAACGCCTGAATCACATCGGCGCGCAAGGTGTTGCGTTTGCGCTCCAGCTCGATGCCCGCGGCATCCTGCGCACGGCTGGCGACGTCGATGCGCGCACCGCGTTTGCCGCCCATCTCGATCGGCTGGCTGAGCATCACCGTGGTGGTGCGCGAGTTGCGGCGGGTGTCTTCAGCCTCCCACGAGACCTCAGGGTTGGGGATCAGCCCGGCCTGTTGGCGATCACCTTCGGCGATGCCGATTTCCCACTGTGCGGCGGCCAGTTCCGGGTTGCCGGCGAACGCCGTTTGCAGCGCCTGATCGAGGGTCAGAGTCGATGCGCTCGCGAGGCTGGTAAGGGTCAGCAACAGAATGCCACTGGCTGTTTTTTGCAGGCGTGATCGCGCCGTCAGTTGTCTTGAACCGGGCAATGGAAGACTTCCTTCATTGAGGATTTTTCGATGCCGCCACGGTAGGGTTTTGAACTTATCGACAAGGTGACTGGAACATTACAAATCCGTTATCCACGGTTTCGCCAAGTTGTTTTGCTCTAGGATGCGAAGTGCAAAAAGCCAACTTGCAATACATGGAAACAAAAGAGTCAAAGTTATCCGCCGAACAGCACTTGCTCGAGCAGGGACATCATGTGCCACCGCCGCCGAGCTGCGACAGCCTGTCGCAGATAGCCACTTTAGAGCCTCACCGCGCACGTCTCAGGTTGACTCTGTAGCCACTTCAGCCTTTACCGTGCACGCCTGCAAACGGAGAAATATCCGTCGGAAAAATCGTTAGTCGTTAATAGCGCCTGCCCGGAAGACCTTACAAAAACAACAACTTTGCCGGTCACCCTAATTACCTGTCCATTCAATGAAAGTGGTGATTGATCATGCGAATCCTTGTGATCGAGGACGAGCTTAAAGCTGCCGAATACTTGCATCAGGGTTTGACCGAAAGTGGTTATATCGTTGACCACGCGGCCACCGGTGCCGATGGTTTGCATCTGGCGCAACAACAGGTTTATGACCTGATCATTCTCGACGTCAATCTGCCCGAACTCGACGGCTGGGGTGTGCTGGAGCAACTGCGTCGCACGCATTCGACGCGGGTGATGATGCTCACCGCACGCGGGCGTCTGGCCGACAAGATTCGCGGCCTCGATCTGGGGGCCGACGACTATCTGGTCAAGCCGTTCGAGTTTCCCGAATTGTTGGCGCGGGTGCGCACGCTGATGCGCCGCAGCGAGAACATCCCGGTGCCGCAAGTGCTGAAAGTCGCCGATCTGGAACTCGACCCCGGCCGCCACCGTGCGTTTCGTGGCGAACAGCGCATCGACCTGACCACCAAGGAATTCGCCTTGCTGCATCTGTTGATGCGCCAGTCCGGCGAGGTGCTGACCCGCACGCAGATCATTTCGCTGGTGTGGGACATGAATTTCGACTGCGACACTAACGTCGTGGAGGTCTCGATTCGGCGTCTGCGGGCGAAAATCGATGACCCGTTCGAACACAAGTTGATCCACACCCTGCGCGGTGTCGGTTATGTCCTGGAGGCGCGGGAATGAAGCCGGCCAGCCTGTCGATGCGCCTGGGGTTGACGGTGAGTATCCTCGGCGCGCTGCTAGTGGTGTTCCTGGCGATCCTCGCTTATTTCGCCCTGACCCATGAGCTCAACGCGCTGTCCAGAGACAGCCTGGAAAAGAAGATGGAACAGGTCGAGCACAGCCTGTCGCTGTACGTCGACGCCAATGAAATCAGCGGCAAACCGCACATTCTGCTTGATCAGGTGATGGGCCACGACAACCTCACGCTGACGATTTACGACCGCGTCAATCAGCGCTCGCCGCTGCTCAAGTCCGGCAGCGGATTGAGCGACCCGCGAGTTGAATTGAAAGCCGTGCGGGCAACCACCGATCAATTGGCTTATTCGGAAAGTACCGACGCCGAGGGGGCAAAATTCCTCACCGTGTCGAAGCTGATTCGCCTCAAGGATGGCAGCAGCGTGCCGGTGCTGTTATCGATCGATAACGCCCATGACCAGGCCCTGTTGAGTGCGTATCTACGTTCGACGCTGATTGCCTTGCCGTTATTGCTGGTGTTCATCGGCCTGACCGCGTGGGGCGCCGTGCAGCGCGGGTTGGCGCCGATGCGCGAATTTCGCAAAGTGGCGGCGATGGTCTCCACGCAAGATCTGGATCATCGCCTGTCGGTGGTGAACATGCCGCAGGAACTGAGCGAACTGGCGCAGGGCATCAACTTCATGCTGCACCGGCTCGATGCGGGGGTGCAGCAGTTGTCGCAATTCTCCGATGATCTGGCACATGAGTTGCGCACACCGATCAATAACCTGATGGGCAAGGCGCAGGTGACGCTGTCACGCGAACGCTCGGTGGATGAGTACAAGGACGTGCTGGTGTCATGCACCGAAGAACTGGAGCGCGTGGCGCGGATTGTGTCGGACATGTTGTTTCTGGCGCAGGTCAGTCATCCGTCGTCGCTGGCGCCGTTTGAATCCGTGGCGCTGGAAGTTGAAGCGGCGAAAGTCGCCGAGATGTTTTCGTTGTCGGCGCAAGACAAGCAGATTCATTTGAATGTGCTTGGCAGCGCTTCAGTGATGGGCGATCGATTGATGATTCAACGAGCGATTTCGAATTTGCTGTCCAACGCCTTGCGGCATTGTCCGAACGGGAAAACTGTGACGTTGCTGATTGAACAAAGCGCGACGCAGACCTCACTGCTGGTCAGCAATCCCGGCGCGGGAATCGAGGCACAGCATCTGCCGCATCTGTTTGACCGTTTCTATCGGGTCGACAGCAGCCGTTCGCGTTCACAGGGCAGCACCGGATTGGGGTTGGCGATCGTCCGCTCGATCATGAGCCTGCATCAGGGCGTAGCGGAGGTTAAGAGCCTGCCCGGTGCGATGACCGTGTTCCGCCTCGGCTTCCCTGCGGCGACACCCACGGCCCCTTCGCTGGCAAGCCAGCTCCCACAGTGATCTCGACTGTTCCCAGGTTTGGTCAGCACCGCTGAAACCTGTAGGAGTGAGCCTGCTCGCGATGGCGGTGGGTCAGTCAATATCTTTGTTGTCTGACACACCGCTATCGCGAGCAGGCTCACTCCTACAGTTATTTGCAGTGCATGCGGAATGTGAGGGCACCACAGAAACTTGTGGGAGCTGGCTTGCCAGCGATGGCGGTGGGTCATTCGATATCTTTGTCGCCTGACACACCGCTTTCGCGAGCAGGCTCACTCCTACAATGATTTGCGGTGCATGCGGAATATGTGACCACCACAGAAACCTGTGGGAGCTGGCTTGCCAGCGATGGCGGAGGGTCAGTCGATATTTTTGTACGATTTTTTACCGATTTGCTCCCACCCCACACAAACACCGAAAGCTCTCGCCGCAACCTCCGTTTTGTCCTACAGCCAGTTTTGAGTAGATAGCTTTATGGTGGAGGCCTTGGCAGATGGAATATCGACGAGAGGCAAAAAATGAACAGGGATATCGTTTGCGAATGGGCTGAAGAAGTCTATGGATTGGCAGCGCTGAAATATTCTGGCTATATTTATCCAGAATACAGGGGTGAGCTGATGATCATCGTTCCGCTGGCTGAAGCCAAAAACAATTTATCCAAACTCGTCGATGATGCCGCTGCTGGCCAAGTCATCACGATTGCCAAGCATGGCCGGCCGATGGCTCGCCTCGTTCCCGTAGGAAAACCCAGCGCTCAACGTATTGGCGCAATGAAAGGCAAACTGGTGTTGCCCGACGATTTCGACTCACCATTGCCCGATGACATGCTTGATGCATTCGAGGGCATTCAAGCATGAGGCTTCTGCTCGACACGCACATTTTGCTCTGGACGCTCAGTGATGATGCCAGACTGTCCGGCAAAGCCAGAAAACTGATTGAGAACGCCGCCGAAATCTACATCAGCGCCGCCACCTTCTGGGAAATGGCGATCAAGGTCGGGCTCGGCAAGCTTAAAGTTGATCTGGAAGAAGTCCGCCAATATTGTCTCGACAGTGGCTTTATCGAACTCCCAGTGACTGCAGAGCACGCCATCGCCGTGAAGGATCTTGAACACCATCATCGCGATCCGTTTGACCGCATTATCGTGGCCACAGCAATGACCGAACCGATGAAACTGCTTACCGCTGATCCTTTAGTTGCTCAGTACACGGATTTGGCTGTCCTGGTCTAACCCAATGCTCCAGAGCTCTGTGAGCTTGGCTTGCTCTCGATGGCGGTGGGTCAGTCGATATCAATGTTGAATGTCAGAAAGCAATCGCTGGCAAGCCAGCTCCCACAGTGATCTCGGGTGTTCCCAGGTTTGGTCAGCACCGCTGAAACCTGTAGGAGTGAGCCTGCTCGCGATGGCGGTAAATCGGCCAGCAAAAAAAACGGCACCTTTCGGTGCCGTTCGCCTTTCACATTGCCACGATCACTTGCGCGCATCCGCCCAGGATTTCAGCAGTTCGTTGTAGCTCACGGTCTCGCCCTGCGGCTTCTCGTTCGCCAGTTTCGGTTTCGGTGCGCCCGGCTGATCAAACCAATACTGCGCATCCCGCTCCGGGTTCATTTTCGGCGCACACACCGCCTGCGCCTTGGAGCGTTCGAGGCGCGTCATGATCGCGTCCTGATCCTTGGCCAGGCCATCCAGCGCCTGCTGCGGAGTCTTCTCGCCGCTGGCCGCTTCGGCGATGTGGCTCCACCACAATTGCGCCAGACGCGGATAGTCCGGCACGTTGGTCCCGGTCGGGGTCCATTGCACACGCGCCGGGCTGCGGTAGAACTCAACCAGACCACCGAGCTTCGGCGCCAGATCGGTCATCGCCTGCGAGTTGATGTCCGACTCGCGGATCGGCGTCAGACCGACGATGGTTTTCTTCAGCGACACGGTTTTCGACGTCACAAACTGCGCGTACAGCCACGCTGCCAGTTTCTGTTTCTCAGGCGTGGATTTCATGAACGTCCACGAACCCACGTCCTGATAGCCGAGCTTCATGCCCTCTTCCCAGTAAGGTCCACGCGGCGACGGCGCCATCCGCCATTTCGGCGTGCCGTCGGCATTGACCACCGGCAGGCCGGGTTTGGTCATGTCGGCGGTGAACGCGGTGTACCAGAAAATCTGCTGGGCGATGTTGCCTTGCGACGGCACCGGCCCCGACTCGGAGAAGGTCATGCCCGCCGCTTCCGGTGGCGCGTAGGCCTTGAGCCAATCGACATATTTCTGCGTGGCGAATACGGCCGCCGGGCCGTTGGTATCGCCACCACGGGTCACGCTGGAACCGACTGGATGGCAATCCTCGACACGAATCCCCCACTCGTCCACCGGCAAACCGTTGGGCAGGCCCTTGTCGCCGCCCCCGGCCATGGAGAACCAGGCATCGGTGAAACGCCAGCCCAGCGACGGATCTTTCTTGCCGTAGTCCATGTGCCCGTAAACGCGTTTGCCGTCGATTTCCTTGACGTCTTCGCTGAAGAATTTGGCGATGTCTTCATAGGCCGACCAGTTCACCGGCACACCCAATTCGTAGCCGTATTTTTCCTTGAACTTGGCTTTCAGGTCGGCACGCTCGAACCAGTCGGCGCGGAACCAATACAGGTTGGCGAATTGCTGGTCGGGCAGTTGATAGATCTTGCCGTCCGGCGCCGTGGTGAACGAGATGCCGATGAAGTCCTTGATGTCGAGGGTCGGCGAAGTGAAGTTCTTGCCTTCGTTGGCCATCAGGTCGGTGATCGACTCGGTCTTGCCGTAGCGAAAGTGCGTCCCGATCAGGTCCGAGTCGTTGACCCAGCCGTCATAAATATTTTTGTCGGACTGCATCACCGTCTGCATTTTCTCGACCACGTCGCCTTCTTGCAGCAGGTCGTGGGTGAGCTTGATCCCGGTGATTTCGGTGAAGGCCTTGGCGAGTACCTTGGACTCGTATTCGTGAGTGGTCAGGGTCTCGGAAACGACCTTGATTTCCATGCCGCGAAACGGTTCGGCAGCCTTGATGAACCACTTCAGTTCTTCGAGTTGCTGCTCGGCCGTCAGGGTCGACGGTTTGAATTCACTGCCGATCCACTTTTTCGCCGCGTCTTCGTACGCATCGGCCCAGGCGGCTGCGCTCAAACCGCTGAGTGCGAGCATGGCTGCCAATGAAATGCTATGTCGCAGCTTATTGTTTTTGTCGAACATAGAGACCTCCTGTTTAAGTTGTGGAGCCAAACTGTCGAGCGATTCGACTAGCCCCAACGCATCACAGCCAACAGCCACACCAGGGACAACGCGGACGCCACCCAGATGCTCCAGTCGGTGGCGCCGATGACCAGCAGATGCAGGTAGGCGCTGCCGAGAAGACCGATAAACAAGCGATCGCCACGGGTGGTGGCAATCGGCAGAAAACCTCGCCGCAGGATGCTCGGCGAGCGCAATTCCCATGTGGTCATGCCCACCAGCAGCAGACCAATGGCGATGAAGAACCCCGCAGTCGGGGTGGTCCAGCTCATCCATTCCATCATCAGTTCCTCAGACCCGGCCGAGGGCAAAGCCCTTGGCCACGTGGTTGCGCACAAACCAGATCACCAGCATGCCGGGCAGGATGGTCAACACCCCCGCCGCCGCCAGCACGCCCCAGTCGATCCCCGACGCCGACACCGTGCGCGTCATCACCGCCGCAATCGGCTTGGCATTCACCGAGGTCAACGTGCGCGCGAGCAGCAGTTCGACCCAGGAAAACATGAAGCAGAAAAACGCCGTGACACCGATCCCGGAACCGATCAGCGGGAGGAAAATCTTCACGAAGAACTTGGGGAAACTGTAGCCGTCGATGTAGGCGGTTTCGTCGATCTCTTTCGGCACACCGGACATGAAGCCCTCAAGAATCCACACCGCCAACGGCACGTTGAACAAGCAGTGAGCCAAGGCGACGGCGATGTGCGTGTCGAACAGACCAATCGATGAATACAACTGGAAGAACGGCAACAGAAACACCGCCGGTGGCGCCATGCGGTTGGTCAGCAACCAGAAAAACAGGTGCTTGTCGCCGAGAAAACGATAGCGCGAAAACGCATACGCCGCCGGCAACGCCACGCTCAGCGAGATGACGGTGTTCAGGCTGACGTAATACAACGAGTTGAGATAACCGTTGTACCAGCTCGGATCGGTGAAGATCACCTTGTAGTTGTGCCAGGTGAAGTCCTGCGGAAACAGGGTCAAGCCGCCGAGGATTTCCGTATTGCTCTTGAACGACATGTTCAGCAGCCAGTAGATCGGCACCAGCAGGAACAGGATGTAGACCAGCAACGGAATAAGCTTTCTTTTGCTCATGGCCGGGCCTCAGCGGTTGGCGTCGGAGTGCGTCATGGCGGTATAGAACAGCCAGGACACCAACAGGATGATCAGGAAGTACACCAGCGAAAACGCCGCTGCCGGACCGAGGTCGAATTGCCCTACCGCCATCTGCGTCAAGGTCTGACTCAAGAAGGTTGTGGCATTGCCCGGCCCGCCGCCGGTGAGCACAAACGGCTCGGTGTAAATCATGAAACTGTCCATGAAGCGCAGCATCACCGCGATCAGTAGCACGCTCTTCAGCTTGGGCAACTGAATGTGCCGAAACACCGCCCAGGCCGAGGCGCGGTCGATGCGCGCTGCCTGGTAATAGACGTCGGGAATCGCGCGCAACCCGGAGAAACACAACAGCGCCACCAGTGAAGTCCAGTGCCAGACGTCCATCACCAGCACCGTCACCCAGGCGTCCATGGTGTTGGCCGCGTAGTTGTAGCTGATGCCCATCGCGTTGAGACTGGAACCGAGCAGGCCGATGTCGGCACGGCCGAAAATCTGCCAGATGGTGCCGACCACGTTCCATGGAATCAGCAACGGAATCGCCAAAATGATCAGCACCACCGAGGACCAGCGGCCCTTGGTCGGCATGGTCAGCGCGACGGCGATGCCTAGTGGGATTTCGATCAGCAGCACACACGCCGAGTAGATGAACTGGCGCAGCAGCGAGTCATGCAGGCGCGGGTCGAGCAGCACCTGCCGGTACCAGTCAGCGCCGACGAAGTAGCGGCTGGACTGGTCGAAAATGTCCTGCACCGAATAATTCACCACGGTCATCATCGGGATCACCGCACTGAACGCCACCAGCAGGAACACCGGCAACACCAGCCACCAGGCCTTGTTGTTCTGCACCTTGTTCATGGCTGCACCTCGCTGCTGTCGGCTTCAAGGAGGAACTCATCGGCATAGACCATCAGCCACTGCGCCGGAAAACTGATGTACGCCGTGCCCTGCGGCACCGGTTTGTCTTCGGCCAGACGCACTTTCAGCGGCGCGCCGTCGAGGTTGAGGGTCATGATCTTGTAGGTGCCGAGGTCTTCGACGTGTACGACCTGTGCCTGCATCGCGTCATCAAACGGCTCGTCCCAGACATGAATGAACTCCGGACGGATGCCGACCTTGAGATTTTTCCATTGGCCGTGTTCGATATGTCGCTGCATCGCGTCGGACAACGGCAGGTGCGTCGAGGCAAAACCGACGCCGCCGGGCTGGGGCTGCACCTCGATCAGGTTCATGCCGGGGCTGCCGATGAAGTAGCCGACAAAGGTGTGGCTCGGCCGCTCGAACAATTCCCGTGGCGTGCCGAACTGGACGATCTGCCCGCCGTACATCACAGCGATCTTGTCGGCGAAGGTCGAGGCTTCCAGTTGATCGTGGGTGACGTAAACCATGGTGATGTTGAACTGCTCGTGGATCTGCTTGAGCTTGCGCCGCAGTTTCCACTTCAGGTGCGGGTCGATCACCGTCAGCGGTTCATCGAAGAGGATTGCCGAAACGTCGTCACGGACCAGACCACGGCCCATCGAGACTTTCTGTTTTTCATCGGCGGTGAGGTTGCGCGCCTTCTTGCTCAGCAGGTTCTGCAGGTCGAGAACCTCGGCGATTTCCTGCACCTTGCTGTGCACTTTCGCCTCGGCCATGCCCTGATTTCTCAGAGGGAACGCCAGGTTGTCGAACACGGTCATGGTGTCGTAAACCACCGGAAACTGGAAAACCTGGGCGATGTTGCGCTTCTCCGGCGTCAGGTCGTTGACCGCTTTGCCGTCGAACAACACGTGCCCTTGCGAAGGGCTGAGCAGGCCGGAAATGATGTTGAGCAAGGTCGACTTGCCGCAACCCGACGGCCCCAGCAAGGCGTACGCCCCGCCCTGCTCCCAGATGTGATCCATCTCGCGAATCGCGTAATCCTCCGCGCCGCCCGGGGTTTTGCTGTAGCTGTGGGCGAGGTGCTGCAAACGGATTTCGGCCATCAGGCAACCCTCGCGACGCGCCGACCCGGTGCTTGCACCAGACGGCCCTGCGCATCGAAAACGAACAGTTTGTGGGTCGGGATGTAAATGCGGATTGGCGCATCAACGTCGTATTCATGAACGCCGGGCAGGTGCAGCACCAGCAGGAAATGCTCGTTGCGTACATGCAGGAAGGTTTCGGAACCGCTGATCTCGGCGACTTCGACGGTCACCGCCAATTCCAGATCGTCATCGTTGCTCGGCACCAACGAGATATGGCTGGGGCGCACGCCGAAACGGAACTCGCCCTCGCCCACCGGGCGCAGATCAACGTTCAACGGGAAGTGCACGAAGTTGGCGAAGCTGACTTCGTTGCCGGCGATGCGCCCGGGCATCAGGTTGATCGGTGGTTCGGAGAACAGCTCCGCCGCCAGCACCGATTGCGGCTGGTGATACACCTCGGTCGACGGGCCGCTCTGGATCACTCGCCCTTCATGAAGAATGGTTGTGGTGCCGCCCAGCGCCAGCGCTTCGTTGGGCTCGGTGGTGGCATAAATCGCGATGGTGTGGCGCAGTTTGAACAGCTCGCGCATTTCCTGGCGAAGTTCTTCGCGCAGTTTGTAGTCGAGGTTGACCAGCGGTTCGTCGAACAGGATCAGCTCGGCATCCTTGACCAGCGCACGGGCCATGGCGGTGCGCTGTTGCTGGCCGCCGGAGAGTTCCAGCGGATAACGCTGCAGAAACTTCTCGATGCGCAGCATCTTCGCGGTTTCCTGCACCTTGCTGTGGATGAGCTCTTTTGAGACACCGGCCTGACGCAGCGGCGAGGCGATGTTCTCGAACACGGTCATGGTCGGGTAATTGATGAACTGCTGATAGACCATCGACACGTTGCGCAAACGCACCGGGCGCTGGGTGACGTCGACGCCGTTCATCAGGATGCGGCCGCTGTCGGGCTTGTCCAGACCTGCCATCAACCGCATGAGACTGGTTTTGCCGGACAGCGTGCGGCCGAGCAAAACGTTAAAGGAACCGGGTTCGAATTTCAGGCACGCATCGTCGATCCAGGTCTGGCCTTCGACGGTACGGCAGACGTGCTCCAGGGTGAGTGACATGGCTCGGCCTTTTTATTATTGGAGTCAAGCGACCTGTGCACTGGAGCGAGTTTCGTGCCAGAAATGGCAAGTGGTTGATTTGTCGTGAAAATCGTTGAAAGCGCCGGGAAACGGCGTTCATTGCTGAACACATTTGAACAGTCGGGCGATTGACAATGAACAATAGTGAACAACACTCTATGGATGCTTTTTACCTGATCTTGAATGCGATGGAGATCCCCTGTGGGAGCGAGCCT
The DNA here is from genome assembly GCF_044743525.1 of Pseudomonas sp. NPDC087598. Classification (NCBI taxonomy): domain Bacteria; kingdom Pseudomonadati; phylum Pseudomonadota; class Gammaproteobacteria; order Pseudomonadales; family Pseudomonadaceae; genus Pseudomonas; species Pseudomonas sp. NPDC087598. Next base: position 23,394 of record NZ_JBIUWQ010000077.1, read on the forward strand.
GCTCGCGAAGGAGCTGTGTCAGTCGATGCAGTTCTGTCTGATAGACCGCTTTCGCGAGCAGGCTCGCTCCCACAGTTGATCTGTGTGGTTCTCAGGATTTGGGTTCATAACAACAATAAAAATCGCTGCATCAGAGGCCCACTGCCATGGCCGCACCTGCCCCGCCGCTGTCCCACGACGCTCTCGTCCAGAACTCCTGGCAACGTTGCCGTGCGTTCGGTCTGGATCACCAAAGCGCCCCGGCGTTCGATCAACTGCCCGCCGCCGGTATTGCTCACCTGCTCGACAGCCATCACTCGCTGGTGCAGACCACCCACCAGGAAGTCCTGCCGTACTACGAAAACATCCTGAGCAACTCCAACTGTCTGATCATGCTCGCCGACAATCAGGGCCAGGTGCTGACGTCGTGGGGCACGCAACGGTTTATCGAACCGAACCTGGCGCGAGGGTTTCAACCGGGTGCGAGCTGGATCGAACGCGCCAGCGGCACCAATGCGATCGGCACCGCGCTGGCCTGTGAGCAGGCCGTGCACATTGAACACGATGAACACTTTCTCAAGGCCAACCGCTTCATGACCGGCTCCGCCGCGCCGATTTTCGACGCCGAACGCAAGGTCATCGCGGTGCTTGATGTATCCAGCGACAGCTACCTGCCGCCCTCGCACACCCTCGGCATGGTCAAGATGATGAGCCAGACCGTGGAGAACCGGCTGATCCTGAACCTGTTCCATGGCCAACACTTTCAACTGACCTTCAACACCGGGTTGAACAACCTCGACAGTCAGTGGGCGGGATTGCTGATCTTTGATGAGAGCGGACAAGTGCTGTCGGCCAATCGCCGGGCGGACAATCTGCTCGGAGTGCGGTTGTCGCGGGTCAGCGTCGAGAGCCTGTTCAAGGTGTCGTTGCTGGAGTTGATCAATCAGCCAGACGGTCTGCCGTTTGCCTTGCAGACCTCGGGGCGTAACCGTTTTCAGTGTCTGTTGAAGCGGCCGAAACAGGCACCGATACAAGCGCGGGTGTTTGTTGCTGAAACCAAACCCGTCGCGCCAGCGGCGATCAGCCTCAGTACCCTGCACTTCGGCGACAGCCGCGTGGAAAAAGCAGTACGGCAAGCCGAGCGCTTGCTGGAAAAAGACATTCCGCTGTTGATTCATGGTGAAACCGGCGTCGGCAAGGAAGTGTTCGTCAAAGCCCTGCATCAGGCCAGCTCACGGAGCAAACAGGCATTCATCGCCGTCAACTGCGCAGCGATCCCCGCCGAACTGGTGGAATCCGAGCTTTTCGGCTACGAGAAAGGCGCCTTCACTGGCGCCAGCCAGAAAGGCAGCATCGGTCTGATCCGCAAGGCGGACAAAGGCACGCTGTTCCTCGATGAAATCGGTGACATGCCACTGCCGACCCAGGCGCGGTTGTTGCGGGTGTTGCAGGAGCGTTGCGTGCAACCGGTGGGCAGCAGTGAGCTGTTCGCGGTGGATTTGCGGATTATCTCGGCGACCAACCGTTCCTTGCGCGAACAAGTGCAGTTGGGGCGTTTCCGAGAGGATTTGTATTACCGCATTGGCGGGCTGACACTGGAGTTGCCGCCACTTCGGGAGCGCAGTGACAAGGAGGCGTTGTTTAAACGACTGTGGGAACAGCATCGTGAACCGACGCAATGGGCGGGATTGAGCCGCGAAGTGCTGGAGTTGTTTGGCCGTCATCCATGGCCGGGGAATCTGCGCCAGGTCAGCAGCGTGATGCAGGTGGCGCTGGCGATGGCCGAGGAACAACCGGTGCGGCCGGAGCATTTGCCCGATGATTTTTTTGTTGATCTGGAGATGGAGCCGGTGGAGAGCACGCAGCCGCTGGGGTTGGATTTGAATGATGTTGAAGCATTGAACCGGGAGTTGAAGGCGGCAGGGGGGAATATCTCGCATTTGGCCAGACGGCTGGGCGTGAGTCGAAACACGCTTTATAAGCGGTTGCGGCAGATTGAGGGTTGAGTGAATCCCGTTCCCCTCATCGGAACGCCGCCCGCCCAGCACTCTCCCGGAGGTAGAGGGAGCCGACCGAGGTGTCTGGCGCTGGCCATCGACCTGAAACAACCAGTCGATTTTGGATTCAACGCATCACGTTCAAGTCGGCGTATCTCGTGAGCATCCCCCATTCAGTCCCCTCTCCTGGGGGAGTGTATGTACCGGAGACATGGTGGACACATGTTCGGAGACATGGTGGACGGTTTTAGATCTTCTTACCTGCCGTCACGATCTGCAAGTTC